>NZ_JADBTZ010000018.1:0-14020 GCF_020245885.1 Microcystis sp. M165S2
ATTTCCCCATCCCCCATCCCCCATCCCCCAACCCCCATCCCCCAAAAAATCTGTCAAGTTCTCTAGACAACTGTGCAAAATCTAAAATTTTCTTGTTATCACTGTAGAGAAAGAGTAGTTTTATGTTAAGCGAATCCGACCGTGAGCCTATCCAAAGAAACCAATCATCCCGATCGCACCTATTTCGCTCGTTCTCTCCAGCGATTGGAACAGGATGTGCTGAGAATGGGAACCTTGGTCGAAGAATCCTTTCGTCTTAGCCATCAATCCCTTTTTGCTAGGGATTTGGAAATGGCGAAAAAAATCGCCCCCCTCGATCAGGAAATCGATCGCTACTACCGTCAAATCGAGTTAGATTGTGCCACTCTCATGACGCTACAGGCTCCCGTAGCTCAAGATTTGCGGCTGTTAAGTGCTTTTATGCAATTAGTGCGCGATTTGGAGCGTATCGGCGATTATGCCAAGGATTTGGCTGAAATAGCGCTCAAATTATTCGCCTATACTCCTCACGATTGTATGAGTGAGATCGAGGCTATGTCCCACCATGCTCAGTATATGTTAGCCACGAGCCTTGTCGCCCTGGCCGACCTCGATCAAGAAGCAGGTCAAAAGGTCAAAGAACTAGATAATACGGTCGATCGAGCCTATGAGCATCTTTATCACACTCTCGCCCATCAAAGAGATATTAAGGGTGTGGTGGAACCAATCCTGCTGATGGCTTTGCTAATCCGTCATCTGGAACGCATGGCCGATCACGCCACCAATATCGCCCAAAGGGTATCTTACATCGTTACCGGACAGAGAGGCTGAGGGTGTCTCGAACTCTGACCTCGCTTTTAGCGTTTACGACTCAGGGGGTTAAAAATTTCACTTAACCCCTCTCCCAAGAGGGATAAACCCACCACCATCGTGGTCATTGCTAATCCGGGAAATAAAGTGGTCCACCAGATACCTGTAGATAAATCCGCCAAAGCTTCCTTGAGATCATGACCCCATTCCGGCACTTCTTCCGGTAATCCTAAGCCTAAAAAGCCTAAACCGCCTAAAACAAGGATCGCATCCGCCGCGTTGAGTGTAAACAGAACCGGGACACTCTGGACGACATTAAAGAAAAGATATTTTGATAATATACGGCTAGGACTGGCCCCGATCGCTCGCGCTGCTTCGATAAATAATTCATTTTTAACGCTGGCAGTTTGATTTCTGACCACGCGAAAATATTGGGGAATATAGGCAATGCTAACAGCGATCGCTACATTGAAGATACCACGACCCAAGACGAAGGCGAGAGCCACCGATAATAATAACCCCGGCAAGGTGTAGAGGGTATCCATGAGAAAGAGGAGAACGCGATCGATCTTACCCCCCAAATAACCGCTAATTAACCCTAAAGGAACCCCGATGACCAAAGATAATCCTGTGGCCAAAAATACCACGGACAAGGCCGCCCGGGCCCCGAATAGGGTGCGGGAAAAGACATCATAACCGCGCACATTCGTCCCGAACCAATGGGCAGAACTGGGGGCTTGTAGGGGATAATTGCTTAAAATGTCGGTTGAATCCTGAATCAGTCCGATCGCTTGCAGAAGGGGCGAAAACAGGGCAATCAGGATAAAAATAATTGTCAATACCAACCCAACTACTAGGAGCTTAGTAGTTAGGTTGGGTTTCAGAAAAGGATCGATCGGCAATTTAACAGGAGTCATCGACAAAATTCAGGCATTGCATAGAACGCTAATTGTAGAAGACAAGGCCAACCTGCGACAAGAGCAGGATTTTTTTCAGACAGCCGGGGCCGAAACGACCGTAAACCAGAGCAAGACTGCTAAAGCTAAAACAGTTAGTTTAATGAGGATATAAAGCAGTCCGTTGGGATAAAGGAGATCGTGAAACATATTACCTCCTTGGGAGAGTAGCGATTGTCTCTCTCTATCTTTGATCTTAAGTCTTTCTTTGTTCAGCTGACGCACAACTTAACAAAACGTGCGATTATAGGGAAAAAGATTTTTTTACTAGCTATGGCACTACTGACCACGGGAAAACCATTTATTCGCGATCTGGAACAATACGGTGCTTTAGGGGTTTACGCACCCTTAGAAGGGGGTTACGAGGGACGCTATCAAAGACGTTTACGGGCCACTGGTTACAATGTCCTGCATATCACCGCTAGAGGTCTAGGCGATTTAAGTGCCTATCTTACCGGCATTCATGGAGTCCGTCCCCCCCATTTAGGTAAAAAAAATATTGGTCAGGAAGCAGCCGTGGGACCGGTTTATTTTATTCCTCCCATTGCTACCTATCAATTGGAAAATTTACCCCCCAAATCTAAAGGTTTAGTGATTTGGATTATTGAAAGTTTTGTTTTGTCCTCGGAAGAAAAACAATACTTAATTAATCTTAGTCAACAGGAACCCCGGTTAAAATTTGTCCTCGAATTGGGTGGGGAAAGATATTTTCGTTGGCAACTTTTGAGCAAATCTTTAATCGCTGCCTAAATTACCGAAATAATACGGGTACTAAAATATCTCTCTCTCAACCCCTCTCCCCGGAGAGGGAGACTCCCGCACCCTTTGGTAGCTATTCATTTAATTTTCTTAATTTCGCGAGTTGGCCTAGGTGAATTTGCAATAATATGGGATATCGTTGCCGCAAAAAATCTAGGAGTTAAATCGTGACAGTGAGAGTTCGTATTGCCCCCAGTCCCACGGGAAATTTACACATTGGAACAGCGCGCACAGCCGTGTTTAACTGGCTTTTTGCCCATCATCACCGGGGGAAATTTATCTTGCGCGTGGAAGATACAGATTTAGAACGTTCTCGACCAGAATATACGGAAAATATTCAAGCGGGCCTACAATGGTTAGGACTGAATTGGGATGAAGGTCCTTTTTTTCAAACTCAACGCCTTAATTATTATCGTCAGGCCATTCAAACCCTGCTCGATCGAGGTTTAGCCTATCGTTGTTATTGTACCCCGGAAGAATTGGAAAAAATGCGGGAAGAACAAAAAGCCCGCAATCTTGCCCCCCGTTACGATAATCGTCATCGTTATCTCACCCCCGAACAACAAGCTCAATTCGAGCAAGGGGGAAGAAAAGCAGTAATTCGTTTTATTATTGATGATGATCGAGAAATTATTTGGCAGGATTTAATCCGGGAAAAAGTTATCTGGAAAGGTAGTGATTTAGGGGGAGATATGGTGATCGCTCGTACCTGCGAAAATGCCGAGGAAAACTTTGGTCAGCCTCTCTATAATTTAGCGGTAGTTGTTGATGATATCGATATGGCAATTACCCATGTTATTCGTGGGGAAGATCACATCGCTAATACGGCTAAACAAATTCTTTTATACGAAGCTTTAGGGGCAAAAGTGCCGGAGTTTGCCCACACTCCTTTGATCTTAAATCAGGAGGGTCGTAAGTTATCTAAACGGGATGGAGTCACTTCGATCGAGGATTTCCGAAAACTGGGTTTTCTGCCGCAAGCTTTGGTTAATTACATGACTCTCCTCGGTTGGACTCCTCCCGATTCCACTGAAGAAATTTTTACCCTTGAAACGGCCGCTGAAGTGTTTAGTTTAGAACGGGTAAATAAAGCGGGGGCAAAATTTGACTGGACTAAATTGGATTGGATTAATAGTCAATATCTCCATCGTTTAAGCGGTGAGGAATTAGTGCCTTTACTTCTCCCCTACTGGCAAGAAGCAGGGTATAATTTTGATGCTGAAACCGATCGAGCTTGGTTGATCGGATTGGCTACTCTCATCGGTCCGAGTTTAACTCGTTTAAGCGATGCTGTCGCCGAAAGTCGCCTACTTTTAACCCCTCTGGCTAATTATAATCAGGAGGCTTTAAGTCAATTACAATTAGAGGGAGTTAAGGATATTATCAAGGATATTCTCGCCGCTATTACTCCCGATTTGACCGGAGAAGTTGCTAAGGGGATTGTTGAGACAACAACTAAAGCCCATCGGGTTAAAAAAGGTCTAGTGATGAAGTCTCTGCGCGCCGCTTTGATGGGGGAGTTACACGGTCCAGATTTAATGCAGTCTTGGCTACTTCTCAATCAAAAAGGTTGGGATATATCCCGTCTTCAGCAAGCAGTAAATAGTTAAATTGATTGGCTATCAGTTATCAGAAAATTTATCGTACATTAGGGTTGACAAATGCCCTAAGATTGCTATATACTTTCTAGTATAATGGGAATCCGTGTCGCCCTGCATACCCTGCTCGTGATCGATTACTGAGGGGATGGGAGCGGATTTTTCCCCTAGCTGTCAGGGACGATCTAGAAACTTTCTTAATTTTCAGGCATTATCTGCAACTTTTCCCTAAATATAGATTTGTTAATCTCCTAACAAAAACCTATGGGTGAAAAAAAACGAATTGGACTTCTCACCAGTGGTGGTGACTGTGCGGGTTTAAATGCCGCCATTCGTGCCGTTGTCCACCATGCCAGTGGCAATTATGGCTGGGAAGTGGTGGGTATTCGAGAAGCAACTAACGGATTAATTAACCGTCCCCCAAAAACCACTATCTTTGATATTGAAGGAGTCGATCGCCTGTTGGTGATGGGGGGAACAATTCTCGGTACTACCAATAAGGGGGATCCCTTCGCTTTCCCGATGCCGGATGGAACCCTGATCGATCGCTCTCAGGAAATCATTGACGGCTATCATAGTCTGGGACTGGATGCCCTGATCGGCATCGGTGGCGATGGTAGTCTGGCGATTTTGCGCCGTATTGCCCAACAGGGAGGCATTAATCTGATTGGTATCCCCAAAACCATCGATAATGATGTGGGAGCTACAGAAGTCTCCATCGGCTTCGATACAGCTACTAATATCGCCACAGAAGCCCTCGATCGCCTCCATTTTACCGCCGCTAGTCATAACCGGGTGATGATTCTAGAAGTTATGGGTAGAGATGCCGGCCATATCGCCCTGGCTGCCGGTATTGCGGGGGGGGCCGATATCATTCTCATTCCCGAAATTCCCTACCGATTAGAGAATATCTGCGAGAAGATCCGGCAACGGCAGCGTATGGATAAACAGTTTTCTCTGATTATTGTCTCCGAGGCTGTGCGTACGGAAACCGGCGATCGCCTATCACAAAAGAAAGCCCTAGGGGAAGATCGTCTCGGGGGTATCGGTCGCTATTTAGCCGAAGAAGTTGCCAGGGAAACCGGGGCCGAAACGAGAGTGACTTTCCTGGGCCACATTCAACGGGGGGGTATTCCTTCTCCAATGGATCGCTTACTGGGGGCGGCTTTTGGCGTTGCGGCCGTGGATCTGATTGCCCGGGAAGAATTCGATCGCATGGTGGCCTGGCAAAATCGGCAAGTGGTCAGTGTTCCCATTGAGGAGGCGATTAAAACCTATCGCGTCGTCGATCCCGAAGAAACTTTAGTCAAAACCGCCAGGGGTTTGGGTATTTGTCTAGGGGATTGAGATTAAATCTAGGGGAATCGGTGCGAGAATTAATCCTTAAGTATCGCCCTTTCCCCACTGATTAAAATTACAAGTCAAATAAAGATAAACTCTGATAATTATTTTTCGGCAATTTCGCCAGTAAACCTAAATGATTAATAGTCCAGTTAATGTAGCAGAAAGATTGTTAGAAATCAACAATCTCGATCGAGAATTATTTAATTATTTTCAAAACAAATTACTTGATTCTGAGCAATTATCTCGTACCCTAGTGAGTTTTCAAGGTAATAAGAATCAACCTATTTATCGCTGGTATAAATATAAAGAGGGTTTTTCCGTTGATCTGATAGTTTATCTTCTAGAAAAATATGGTATCAAACAAGGAAAAATACTAGACCCTTTCGCCGGCAGCGGAACAACTTTATTTGCGGCGGCGGCCAGGGGTTTATCAGCAGATGGAATAGAACTATTGCCGATTGGACAGGAATTAATTATTACTAGACAAATTTTAGAAAATGGCTTAAATAGTGATGATATATATCGTCTAGAGTATTGGTCTAACCATAGCCTTTGGCAACAGGTAGATTACAAAGTTAAGTTATTAGAATTACCAATTACTCAAGGAGCATATCCCCAAGAAAATCAGGCTTGTATAGAAAGTTACTTAGGGTTGATTGCTCAAGAGAATGAGCGAGTGCAAGGGATCTTAAAATTTGCCTTACTTTCTATTCTCGAATCAATTAGCTATACTAGAAAAGATGGTCAATACCTGCGTTGGGATTATCGTTCTGGGAGACAACAGGGCAAAAATATATTTGACAAAGGGGAAATTTTAGACTTTAAAATTGCCCTCCATAGCAAGTTACGAGAAATTCTCGCAGATTTAGAGCCTAGTCAGCAACAATTGGAACTTTTTTCTAGAGATTATCCTCAGGGAAAAATTCAACTATATCAAGGTTCTTGTCTTGAGATTTTGCCAGAGATTTCCTCAGAAAAATACGATTCTATTATTACTTCTCCTCCTTATTGTAATCGCTATGATTATACTCGTATCTACGCTTTGGAATTGGCTCTATTGGGAATAGATCAACTACAATTAAAACAATTACGTCAACAAATGCTTAGTTGCACTGTTGAAAATAAACCCAAAGAGTTACTAAAAATAAATGAACAATGGTCGCCAGTCATTGCCATAACTGATCGTCAAAAATTATTAGAAAGTGTCCTGGATTATTTAGAGGAATTAAAATCAAGCAAGGCCTTAAATAATCATGGTATTCCTCGGATGATCAGGGGGTATTTTCTGGAAATGTCTTGTCTAATTTATGAATGCTTTCGGGTTATGAAATCCTCTGGTATTTTCTGTATGATTAATGATAACGTTCGTTATGCGGGAGCTAGTATTTCTGTAGATTTAATTTTGTCAAAAATTGCTGAAGAAATTGGATTTAAAGTAGAAAATATTTTAGTAGTTCCTAATGGAAAAGGTAATAGTAGTCAGCAAATGGGATGTCATGGTAGAGAATCTTTAAGAAAATGTATTTATGTGTGGAGAAAGCCTTAATGGAAAAACCCTATCTCTTGCATTTAAACCAAAGTTGTGATTTGGAGACTACCTATGAAGCTATCCGTTCAGGATTTATTGCTCTAGCCTTAGAAAAAAATCAGAGAGCTACTCCTTTAATTGCAGAAGCAAGAACCTTAAAAATTATTGCCCAAACCGTAAACAATGCTAGAGATTTGCTAAACATCCCAGATATTCAAGCAGCTTTATTAACTGCATCGGGAATTTCTGATAAAGCTAAAAATTATTTACATCCCCAAGACAAGGTAGAAGCAATTCAAGAATTAATTGTCAATTTTCTGGAACCTGCGGGGACTAATTTTGTCGAGGAGTTAGTCTATAGATTTCTATTGATTCGGGGTGACACTTTAGGAGGAATCATGAGAAATGCAGGTGGCTCCTTAGCTCAAAGTAAATTTACTCGTTCTCTATTAGCAACTTTAAGAGTAGCAGGGATTGCTTATGATTGGCTCAATTCTAGTAATAATCAATGGAGAGAAGCTGAAGAAATGACACCTAATCTAGAAATCTTGGTTAGAGGTGTTAGCTGGTTAAATAACAGCCAACCAAGAACAATAATTTATAATGTCAATGTTCCCCTTGTTAATAACAACAATATTGATTTGTGCCTTTTAAAATGTGATTCGACGCAATTAGCTAATCAAAAAATCAAAAAACAAACCTTACAATCTCCTGATTTATACATTGCTTTCGGAGAATTAAAAGGTGGGATTGATCCCGCAGGAGCAGATGAACATTGGAAAACTGCTCGTACTGCTTTGCAGAGAATTGATGATGCTTTTAGAAAAATCTCTAAGCATCCTTATACTTTTTTTATCGGCGCTGCTATTGAACCAAAAATGGCTAGGGAAATTTATCAGCAATTAGAGACGAAAAAACTCACCAATGCCGGTAACTTAACCAATGATAATCACCTGGTTTCAATTATGCGTTGGCTATGCCATCTTTAACCTAGTTAACATCTACAAAACTACCCCTCAAATAAAGATAAACTCTGATAATTATTTTTCGGCAATTTCGCCAGTAAACCTAAATGATTAATAGTTAATAGTAATAATCTGGTGGCAGGTAACTTTATTTAACTTCATCTCCCCAATCAATTAGTCCAGTAGGGTGGGTTAGCAACGCGTAACCCACCGCAATTATTCCAAATGAATATCATCCTATAGATTAGCAATGCGTAACCCACCATCTCTTGACAAAGAGGATAACTTCTGCATTACCATATCTCGTTCCATCCTGATATTTTCTGAAGCTAGAAGGGTATATTAAGAGAGATTCCGATCAACGCTTATTGAGATCAACCTATCATGCTGATTTACTTTATTCACGGAGTGGCCACAAGAGATGCTAGTTATGCCAATAAATTAATCAAACTAATTGAAGAAGAATGTAAACGCAAAAATCTGCCGATTCCCTACTGTCATGCAGGATTTTGGGGAAATGTTCTCAAAGGAACCGAAAAATTATGGCGAGATATCGAGCAAGAATTACAGACACAAAAACAGAAAAATATTAATTTTAACACCGAGCAATCCTTTCGCTATCAAAATTTTAGAAAAGAGTATTTATCTTATTTTATCGGTGACGCATTTAGCTATTTAGGCAGCGATCGAGGAAACCAAATTCGCCGCATTATTGCTGATCAATTAATCGATCTTGTTCAAGCTTATCCCCAGGAAACCGAATTACATATAGTGGCCCATTCTTTGGGTACTGTAATCCTTTGGGATCTGTTATTTTCCGAGCGTTTTGATCCTAAAGATCCCGCTCATGAAATTCGTGATCTTATCGGTAAAGAACGGGGCAAACTTTCCCTATTTAGTGTAACAACGATGGGTTCACCGATCCCATTTTTAAATCTAACTCTAGGCATTGATGCTAATCAAATTGAAAAATTTATTAGCCAGCATCAAAGTCAGCGTTTGCTCTGGAATAATCTAATCAATTCCTCCGATATTATCGCTTATCCAATTCGTCCTCTTTTTGATTCTATAACCGATGTATCCAAGATTTTAATGAGCGATTATTATCTAGAAGCGACCGGCAATATTTTTGATTCCGTAGAAATTGCTGCCGTTGTCTTAAATTCCCTTAATGCTCATACCTATTACCTAGCATCAGATAAAGTGGCTAAAAATATCGTAGAGACAATTTATTTTAATCAGCAGGATTATAATCATGGCAATAGTTACAGTAATAACACCTGTGTTGATCTTGCCATAGAAAGAATAGCCAAAATATCTGGAGTAACTAAAGATGTGGTAAAAATGAAACCTTTAAAAGAAAAAATATTACTAGAAGGTAAATTTAAAGATGCTAGTGGTTATATTTATTTAAGCTCAGATTTATATCGTGTCCATCATGTTTATATACAGGACAATCATCAAAATATCGTATATGCTGTATATGTGGGTTGGATTCATGTAGAGGGATTGAAAAATTCTGTTACAGAAATCATCAGACAGCTATGTTATGTCAACGGTGAAGCAAAGAATAGCTAATAGCGTGATGTCTTGGACAATTTTTTAATTTTCCCTGCGCTATACTGCCATTATTTAGATTAAACCAGCATTTATGAATCAATCCCCCCGCATTCTGGCACTGGATTTTGATGGTGTTCTTTGTGATGGCATGATCGAGTATTTTCAGATTAGCAAACGCACCTATGAAACCCTTTGGCCGGAAATAATTCCCGAGGATTTTTTCCCGAGGTTTTCGCAACTTCGTCCCGTTATCGAAACCGGTTGGGAAATGCCTTTACTGTTGCGATCGCTCGTTCTCGGTATTCCCGACGAGGAAGCTTTAAATAATTGGCCGTCAATTCGGCAAAATCTGCTAGAAAGGGAGAAAATAGCGAAAAAAGTTCTCTCAAATGCTCTCGATGGTCTTAGGGATCGATGGATTGAGTCGGATCTAGAGTCTTGGTTAGCCTTACATCAATTTTATCAACCCGCAATCGATCGCCTGGCCTCTCTTTTAGACTCGGATTTTTTGGTTTATATCATCACTACAAAAGAAAGTCGTTTTGTCAAGCAACTGTTACAAAAAGTAGCAATTAATTTTCCCGAAGCGAGATTAATTGGCAAAGAGATTAAACAGCCGAAATACCTGACTATTCAGCAAATACTGGCTGATTTACCCGAATCTCCCGCTAATTTGTGGTTTGTCGAGGATCGTCTCGATGCTTTGGAATTAGTGCAACAACAAGCAGATTTAAACGATGTGGGCTTATATTTAGCCGATTGGGGATATAATACCGCTCAAATGCGCCAAAAAGTTGCTCAAGATACCCGTATTAAGCTGTTATCCCTATCTCAATTTGCGGCAGATTTTACCCACTGGTAGAGTCAGTGACGACAAATATTAAAACTTCGCCTATTACCCGATGGAGTTGTTAAGCTTTCTTTATACACTTGTACTAATTGTCAATTTCTTCTACAATGGTCAAAGGTCGATATTTTAGAAATTTTGTGGAGCTATGATTGACTGCCTGACTGTGGCTCGCTACTTTATTATATTATGCACAGAGCTTGCATTTGTCCCTATACGATGAACCATTGTTTAAGGAGGAAATTCAGGCATGGCGTTACAGTCCCGTTTGTCCTGCTGCTTATAAGTTCTACAGTGATTTTGAGGCTAAACAATTACCAATTCCTCGCCAAGAATCCTTGTCTGGGCTGCCATCGGAGAAAAAAGAACTTTTAGAAGAAATTTGGCAATATTTCGGTAACTACCACGCCTATCGGTTGAGTGATATGACTCACGCGGAGTTTCCTTGGAAAAAGGCTCGTAAAGGTCTGCCACCAGAAGAAAGTTCCACAGAGCCAATTCTCCTTGATGATATGAAAGCATTAGGTTATCAAAAGCTTGATTTGATAGAACAGGAACATCCTGCCTACAAACCGGCCATGTCTGAAGTTTTGAAGGAGGCATTGGCTACGAAATCTTCTCATCCTATTGGGAAAGGAGAAGTGCATGACTGGCTCAATTCTCTTCTCGATTGAATCTTCTGACAACTTCGAGCGCTCTTTCAAAAAACTGGCAAAAGTTCACAAAAATAGCTTTGTTGAACTTATTGCCAAAACTTTAGAGGATTTAATCGATGACCAATATCCCCATAACTCCCGCCAGGAACCTCTACCGGGGAAAATTTAGTTGCCGGAAGGCTGGACTTTTCACAAGCTCGATATCCGGGTTTCAAAAGGTGCTGCGGGGCAAATTAGATTAATGTATTTAGTGAGCGCGACTACCTACACAGTTAAACTGGTTTGGATTTACAGCCATGAGCAGTTTGTCAAACGTCCTGCTGATGCCGATTTAAAAGCTATTATCCGAGAGATTCTGGATGTTTAGGCAGAAATCTACTTCTTGGTGGGTTACGACCCATATGACACTAAATCCGTTGAGTATAGGCTACTTATAAGGATAGGCAAAAGGCACTCTTGCAATAGGCAAAAGCAGGAATAGATAATCAGTCTTTAATAACTGGATTTAGTATTACACTGATAACTGATAACTGATAACTGATGCTGCTATACTAAAAAGCGTAGTCGTTATGAGTTGCATTTACGGTTATGACTGTCGAGAATTTAGTCATTATTGGTTCGGGACCCGCGGGATATACGGCGGCGATTTATGCGGCGCGTGCGAACTTAAAACCCTTGATGTTTGAGGGTTTCCAAGCGGGAGGCATTCCGGGGGGACAATTGATGACCACCACAGAAGTAGAAAATTTCCCCGGTTTTCCCGAAGGAATCACCGGTCCGAAGCTCATGGAAAGAATGAAAGAACAGGCCGAAAGATGGGGGACCCAATGCTATACCGAAGATGTTATCTCGGTGGATTTAAGTCAGCGTCCTTTTACCATTCGTTCCACCGACCGGGAAGTTAAGGCCAATAGTATTATTATCGCCACGGGAGCCACTGCCAAACGCTTAGGATTACCCAGCGAAGCTCAATTCTGGAGTAACGGGATTTCCGCTTGTGCTATCTGTGACGGTGCTACACCGATATTTAGAGAGGAAAACCTCGCTGTGATTGGTGGCGGTGACTCGGCGGCGGAAGAAGCCGTATATTTGACTAAATACGGCTCTCACGTCCATTTATTGGTACGCGGGGAAGCGATGCGCGCCTCGAAAGCAATGCAGGACCGGGTGTTAAATAATCCGAAAGTTACCGTTCATTTTCATACCCAAGCGGTGGATGTGTTCGGTACAGGCAGTAAAATGGCAGGATTACGCATTAAAAACTCGCAAACGGGAGAAATCAGCGAATTAGCCGTTAGAGGGTTATTTTATGCCGTCGGTCACACTCCCAATACCTCCCTATTCCAAGGACAACTAGAATTAGACGAGGTGGGTTATGTGAAAGTCAAACCGGGGACTGTTGCTACCAGCGTCGAGGGGGTTTTTGCCGCAGGAGATGTGCAGGACCACGAATACCGTCAGGCCATCACTGCCGCAGGTACGGGGTGTATGGCGGCGTTATTGGCAGAAAGATGGTTATCGGAGCATAATTTAATCCAAGAATACCGTCAATCAGCCACTTCTGAACATTACGAGACGAAAACCGTTAGCGAAACCCCGGCCGATACGGAGGAAACTTTTGATATTAACAAAACCCATCACGTTGGGGGTTATGCTTTGCGGAAATTATTCCACGATGGCGATCGCTTGTTAATGGTAAAATATGTTTCTCCCACCTGTGGCCCCTGTAAAACCCTGAAACCGATTTTAGATAAAGTGGTCGATGAGTACGATGGCAAAATTTATTTTGTGGAAATTGACATCGAAGCTGACCCAGAAATTGCCAAAATGGGTCAAGTAACCGGGACTCCCACGGTACAATTCTTTAAGGAGCGGGAATTAGTAAAAGAAATGCGCGGAGTCAAACAAAAAAGCGAATTTCGTCAAGTAATTGAGAGTTATCAATAATCAGTTATCAGTTATCAGTTATCAGTTATCAGTTATCAGATGTGAGTTTTTAGTTTACTGTTTACTGATTACTGTTTACTGAAAAAGCTCCCCACACCCCACACCCCACACCCCACTTCCCACTTCCCAACACCCTATGCTAGAGGTCTTACAATTTGATTTTATGCGCCATGCCATCGCCGCAGGAATATTAGTTAGTATTGCCTGTGGGATTGTTGGTACTTTGGTAGTAGTTAATCGCGTGGTTTTTATCAGTGGTGGAATCGCTCACGCTGCCTATGGAGGCATAGGAATCGGTTATTTTTTTGGGATTAATCCCCTGGTGGGGGCGATATTTTTTACCTTTTTTTCGGCTTTAGGCATGGGTTTTTTACAGCGTCGCATCCGGGAGAGATCTGATACTTTAATCGGGGTGATGTGGGCGATTGGTATGGCGATTGGGGTAATTTTTATTGATTTAACCCCCGGTTATAAAGCTGATTTAATGAGTTATCTTTTTGGTAGTATTTTAACTGTACCGAGGGATGATTTATGGATAATGGCGGGCATAGATATATTAATTATAACCTTAGTTAGTATCTTTTATAAAGAGTTGTTAGCCATATCTTTTGATGAAACCTTTGCGATTATTCGCAATATTCCCGTGGAGATAATTTATTTAGGTTTAATGGGAATAACCGCCTTAACTATTGTCGCAGTAATGCAGGTGGTAGGATTAATTATGGTAATTGCTTTACTAACTATTCCCGCCGCTATCAGTGGACAATTTGTTAAAAATATGAAGGGAATGATGATCCTAGCGATTATTTTAGGAATTGTCTTTACTTTAGTGGGTTTGTGGTTATCCTATAGTTTAAATCTCACCTCAGGGGCGACAATTATTTTAGTGGCAGGATTGGGTTATTTAATCAGTCTTGCTTGGAAACCTTTCATCCTAACTATCACCAGAAAAATATCTAATCTTTAAGGCTCTCCCCTAGTTGTGGTGATAAGAACAAGTTATCTAGGGTCTGCTGAAAAAGTTTTTCGGTGGGGGTTGGGGGTTGGGGGTGGGGGGATGGGGGATTGGGG
>NZ_JADBTZ010000180.1:0-6826 GCF_020245885.1 Microcystis sp. M165S2
CGTTAAATATAGGGAGAAAGGTAGTCGGAGAGGTTGCATTTAGCAAGAATCCGATAGAGAGGCTTGTAGTTAGCCCGGTACGGGTCAAAGCGTACAAAGCTGATTCAAAGTGCGACGTTTGCGTACAGAATTAGTAACTATTAATAGGGAGCTAACTGCGAAATTAGCCTACAAAACCTGAAAAAATCTCCCACAAACATGGCGAGGACAAGCATGAATACAATTAGTAATTTTTTAGCTAGTGCTATTGTCGGCGGCTGGATTATGACCATGGCAGTTTTTGCTATTCAAAATATCCAACCAGTTTCTTTAAAGTTTCTACAATTTGAGTCAATTAAAGTACCTATCGGTGTTTTATTGGCTTTTTCTTTGGGAATTGGATTTTTTATGGCCGCATTTATCCCCGCTTTTTTGAGAAAGTCGAAAAAATCTCCTCGCAGTCGCTTTCCCTCACAACCGGGGTTAGACGAGTTTGATTTTTAGATAAGCTGTTCAGCATCTAAATACGGCGGTTCCTCTATCCATCTGGCACGGACAACTCCTTATTGGATAAGCCTTTCCACTTAGAAGATGTACCAGACTGAGCTTGAATCCGCCCTAGCGTATAACACTAAATCCAGTTATTAAAGACTGATTATTTATTCCCCCTTTTGCATCAGTGCCTCTTGCATGAGTGCCTGTCCTCATAAGTAGGATTTGCGGCAAAAAGTTTTTCGTGGGGGTAGGGTGTGGGGTGTAGGGTGTAGGGTTTTAGCGATTTTCATCTGGTAAATTACCTAATTTTCAGGGAAAAAGTCCCTGAATTTTCCCCCCAATCACTCCAATCGCTGGCACTTTGGGTTAGACGGAAGTTTCAATCCCTAATAGGGCTTAAGATTAATTGGAACATTTTTGACTCAAGTAAACGGTAAAGGGCTTGATGTTTCAATCCCTAATAGGGCTTAAGATTAATTGGAACTCTCGTTCCAGAGCTTTGACTTGTGCAACCGAAGTTTCAATCCCTAATAGGGCTTAAGATTAATTGGAACATTTCGAGTTTTGCGGGCTAACTTGGGAATTTACCGTTTCAATCCCTAATAGGACTTAAGATTAATTGGAACCTAATAGCACTTGCAAAAAAGGGCTAAAAGTCGAGTTTCAATCCCTAATAGGACTTAAGATTAATTGGAACATCGACTTTGGGGCTACAGCTTCCTCCGTGGCCCGGTTTCAATCCCTAATATAGCAAATAATGGGTTATTTAGGACGCTTTCAATTTTTAAACTCTTATCTGAACAGGGTTTCAGCGATGGATTGTCCTAAGCACCTTGGTCTTTGCTATAGGACTTAAGATTAATTGGAACCCCTATACAGGGACTCAAACTATAACATTCAAATTGTTTCAATCCCTAATAGGACTTAAGATTAATTGGAACTAGGAGTTGCCAAATTCTTCTAGGGGAATGCCTTCGCAGTTTCAATCCCTAATAGGACTTAAGATTAATTGGAACGCCTAAAAAACGGCTATTAATTCCAGTTCCTTGTTCGTTTCAATCCCTAATAGGACTTAAGATTAATTGGAACGAATATTTACGGCGTGGAGTCTTTTAATACTCAAGGTTTCAATCCCTAATAGGACTTAAGATTAATTGGAACTAGGGGTAGCTTTAAACCATTGCCATTGAGGTTGCGTTTCAATCCCTAATAGGACTTAAGATTAATTGGAACAAGATGAGGAGGTTTCTTTCGTTCCCGTCCATTTGTTTCAATCCCTAATAGGGCTTAAGATTAATTGGAACAAGATGTCTGACAACGTTGTACTACTAAATTCGCGTTTCAATCCCTAATAGGGCTTAAGATTAATTGGAACCCCTATTTACCGCGATTGGGCGATACCACGATGTGTTTCAATCCCTAATAGGGCTTAAGATTAATTGGAACAAGATTTTTCTAAAGCCAGCTTCACTTGCCTCGGCGTTTCAATCCCTAATAGGGCTTAAGATTAATTGGAACAATCACATCTATTGGGTAACATCTCTTCAAATCGGTTTCAATCCCTAATAGGGCTTAAGATTAATTGGAACAATACTCCCCTATTTATCGCCCAAGCCGGCGATCGTTTCAATCCCTAATAGGACTTAAGATTAATTGGAACACAAGCGGGAATGATCGTCGCTACACCCTGATCCACGTTTCAATCCCTAATAGGACTTAAGATTAATTGGAACTCTAGTTTAGTCGTTGCTTCTAGTGATAACTTCCAGTTTCAATCCCTAATAGGACTTAAGATTAATTGGAACATTACGAATATCGCAGGCCATATTATGATGTATTCGTTTCAATCCCTAATAGGACTTAAGATTAATTGGAACATTGGCGGCGGCTTTCACCTTTTTGAGGTCTGGGTTTCAATCCCTAATAGGACTTAAGATTAATTGGAACGGAGATATCCAAAAGGGTACAACGGGTTTAACGATAGAAGTTTCAATCCCTAATAGGACTTAAGATTAATTGGAACTTGGAACACTGCCCGATGGGAGGCCGCCCTCGGAAATTGAAGTTTCAATCCCTAATAGGACTTAAGATTAATTGGAACCCGGAAGCGATCGAGGGAATATTCTATTTTTTTGAAAGTTTCAATCCCTAATAGGACTTAAGATTAATTGGAACGTTTGGCGAATTCTTGAATAATTGGGATTCCCCGTTTCAATCCCTAATAGGACTTAAGATTAATTGGAACATTCGTCGGGCAGGCTTAGATTTTGCTAGTTTCTGGTTTCAATCCCTAATAGGACTTAAGATTAATTGGAACCCTTTCCGTAAATTACAGCTAATTCATTGATATTTGTTTCAATCCCTAATAGGACTTAAGATTAATTGGAACCAATACTGGTAGTAGGCGAAGCAGGAAGCGGCAAGTTTCAATCCCTAATAGGACTTAAGATTAATTGGAACTCGGTGCTAATCCCCCTAATCTGCTTAAAAGATGTTTCAATCCCTAGTAGGGCTTAAGATTAATTGGAACAAAATCTAAATCCAATTCTAACCCATGCTTACCCGTTTCAATCCCTAATAGGGCTTAAGATTAATTGGAACTATTGCTTTAATAGTTCTAAGTATTTATCTGTATCAGTTTCAATCCCTAATAGGGCTTAAGATTAATTGGAACCAGTAAAAGGTCATCCAGCATTTATTAACTGTTACGTTTCAATCCCTAATAGGGCTTAAGATTAATTGGAACCAAGAGTGTCTTTTTTATGAGAGTGCTGGTTGGCGTTTCAATCCCTAATAGGGCTTAAGATTAATTGGAACTCGGTCAGCTTGTATTTTTAATTTAGCAAGAGAAGTTTCAATCCCTAATAGGGCTTAAGATTAATTGGAACGAGTTGCCTTTTGAAGAAGCAAAAATCAATTATGGGTTTCAATCCCTAATAGGGCTTAAGATTAATTGGAACGCAATTACTACAGACTCTATAGAAGATGCTCTCATGTTTCAATCCCTAATAGGACTTAAGATTAATTGGAACTTGGAACAATAAATAGCCTCTCCATCTACCGTATCCACGGGTTTCAATCCCTAATAGGACTTAAGATTAATTGGAACGGGCGTGAGCGAGTGGCGCGACAAAAGTGGATTCGTTTCAATCCCTAATAGGACTTAAGATTAATTGGAACCCTTAACTACTTACTTGCCTCGGGAAGTTTCGGAGTTTCAATCCCTAATAGGGCTTAAGATTAATTGGAACCTTTATCCTTTTAATTGATCCGGCAAAGGGCGATCGAACGTTTCAATCCCTAATAGGACTTAAGATTAATTGGAACGCTGAATATGGATTTTTTCTTTGTTCCGAAAGGATGTTTCAATCCCTAATAGGACTTAAGATTAATTGGAACCTTCTGTAGATGGGGATATAGCTGAACTAGGTCCAGTGTTTCAATCCTCAGTAAGGCTTAAGCTTAATTGCTTCGATTCAGGCCCGACTAATGGCGAAATATCTCATGGTTTCAATCCTTAGTAAGGCTTAAGCTTAATTGCTTCCCATCTTCCTTTAGCCCTTGATGTAAAAGGGTTTCAGGTAAGGATTGCGCCCCATTCGCTAAAATTCAGTTTTCAAGGTTCTGCTCGGTCTAAAAAATCAGTCTAGTAAATCCCAGATCGTAAGCTGGTCGGGGTTTTCGGGGATTGCGCCCCGCGATTTTTTAGGCTTTCGCTTGGATACCTTATCAGATAAGGCTTTTGGTTTGTTTTTGCCGTGGCTATCCCCGCACGGCTGAGGTGGGGCGGAAGAAAAAATAAGGGATTGCGAGCCATTCTCGGGCTGAGTGGGGGTGCGATTCCCTTCCTGCTTCATCTGCTTACTAATCGAGTGTTCGGCATTCTCTATCGGCGCATCCCCGATAGACTCTTGATTTGCATCAAGATCAGGCTTGACGCTCCCATCGCTAAAAGCGAGGGATTCCCTGTTCATCCAGTTACCTTATCTATTAAGCTTTCACCTAATAGACAGTGGGTAGTCTGTCCGAGGGCTTGAATTTCTGTCCGCCCGACAGTATTTGCTTTTTGAAGTATGTTGATAGCGGCATTTTCATCTCTGTCCAGAACACAACCACCTTTTTTCTTTTTGGAGAGTTTACGCTGTGCCTTTTTCAGTCGTTTTTCGGCTTTACGGAGGAAACGAGGGTTATCAATTTTATCCCCATTAGAGTCGGTCAAGAAATGGTTTAAACCTAAATCAATCCCTACCTCCTTTCCTGTAGAATTAAGCAGTTCTACTCGTTCAAGGTCTAAAACAAATTGACAATAGAATCCGTCAGCCCTTTTAATAAGCCTAACTCTTTTGATTAGGGGCTTATCTAGAATTTCACGATTATAAGAGCCAACTAGCTTTAACTTACCAATTCCAGTTTTATCTGTTATGTGGATAGACTTTTTATCTTCTGACAGTTTCCAGCCAGAAGTTTTGTACTCCACAGACCTTGAGAACTTCTTGAATTTAGGGTAGCCTTTTTGAGCTAAACCTTTCTTACAATTGTCATAGAAACGAGATATAGCAAACCAAGCTCTTTCGGCACTAGCTTGACGAGCCATAGAGTTAAGATTACCTACAAACGGAGTGTCTGGATCATTACTCAACGTTGTTACAAATTTGCAAAAAGAAGCATAATTTACCTTATCTTCTCTGTGAGAATCCATCCAGAGTCTAATGCACTTATTCCGAATGAACTGTCCTATTCTAATAGCTTCTAAGATAGCTATTTGTTGTTGTTGTGTAGCTTTAACCTTAAACTCTATGACTCGCATTGACCCGACCTCTCAATGTGTTATGTTATAACTATATCATCTCACTGTGCAAACTGTCAAGGGTATGAAATAAATTTAATTAGACACCCCTAAGTATCAATCGTGCTTCGCTGTTTTATACTGGTCGGCTTTTCATCTCATCGGTAAAACCGAGAGCCTTCAAACCGACATTTCAAGTAATGCCTTATTTAATCCAGACTTTCTTTTTTTGCCATTTTGTTTATAACCATCGCCGTCTTCTCTTTCTTTAGGTTTTGCGGCGGCTGTCATGTTTTTTAGTTTTAAATCTTCTAAAATAACTGATTGATATTCGCTGGTTATTTTATGGGCTAATTGAGCATTTCTCCCTTTTCGTTGACGAGCAATTTTCTCGTGAACACGAGCGAGTTTAGCGTAGGTTTTACGCTGATTATTAGAGCCATCTTTCTGTCTAGAAGCTTGACGCTGTAATCGATCAAGTCGCTTTTTCTGAATTTTTGCGTAGCGTTTAGCTTCTGATTGTCTTCCTAAATCATCGGTAAATATTGCCACAGCACCCATATCTAAACCAACACATTTATCGGATTCTTTATAGATCGTGTCGTCAGTTTCAACGGTTAACTGTAGATAATATCCCGTCGCTTTACGAGTAATTTTAGCCATTCGGGGAGCTTTTCCTTGCAATCGATCGAGTCCCCGTACTTTTAATAATCCTATCTTTGAAGAAACGATAACCCCGTTAGATTTAATTTTTATAGTTCCAGGTTGACCATTAACAAGAGTCTCCACTTTATCCCGTCTTCCCTTAAATCTAGGAATCCCTCGAATGCCTTTTTTAGCGGCATCATAAGCGGGTTTAATCACACTTTTAAAAAATCCTTTTTTAAACTCTGTTTCAATTTCACCGATAAATTTTGCCGTATTTTCTCGAAAGTAAAAAGCAAGTTTCTTTCTGTTGAGATAATTAACAGCATCCTTGTCAATATTTTCGGCATTCATAAAACGACGGATAGCGATCGCATCTAAGGGAGTATATTCTTTCCCATTGCTTGTCTTTTTAAAATAGGCGATTTTACAGCAAGGATTGCCGATTAAAAGCTTTTTCTCTTTATCTTTAAGGGTTTTAAACTCTTTTTCGTCGTAATGCCCAGAATAACTTAACTCCCATATTTCAGGGCTAAACTCATCAAATTTATGTTTTTTGCGATAATATCTTTGTTTTGATTCTTCCTTAAGTGCGATCGAAAGATTCCAGAGCAACTTACACGCAGCCAAAGACTGATCAATTTTGCTGACCTGTTCTTCGGTGGGATGAATTTTAAACTCTAGGACTTTCACGTTAGGCTCAAAAATCAAATACTTTTATACTAGCTTTAGTTTAGAGCTATGTCAAATAACAAATTCTGCATTCTAAGGGCAAGGCCCTTGACATCCTCACCGCCGTAAACGGACGGTGATTCCCAAACCTCACGATTTAGGTTTCTGCTTCTTTCCCTTGCGGGGTTCCGCACCTGCCTTAACAGAGTAAATCTGTTCTGGTCTTATGGTCGCTCTACAGACTGACAC
>NZ_JADBTZ010000181.1:0-17423 GCF_020245885.1 Microcystis sp. M165S2
AAGGCCGAATTTGAAGTCTTTTCTGAACGAAACCCCCTACTATCTGTGGTCAAGGTTCAGTTTTTAGCTTGGTTATCGCTTTTTCCATTGTAGCTTAAAGCCGTCCTAAAAGGACGGGGTTTTAACCCAAATTTTCGATAACTAGAAAAGTGGCTAACAACATTTTTCAAAAGTAATGGCAGAGATAGTTGATTGCTGATGGCAAAAAAACAAAGCTGATAGTTAGTAGCTAAAAAAAAAGATGTATCTACTTGACAAAATCAAAAACGGAACCTTGGTATTGATCGGTTACTTATTATCGCCCCTGTGTTGGTGGAACGATCTAATTTTTAATCTGCCGATCGCCTACGGTTTCGGTCGTTTAATTGCTTGCTTGCACGCCGATTTTTTTCTACCGGCGGCCATGGTTGGTTATTGGTTATCTAATCTTGTGGGAATTCTGCTAATGCAATTCGGGACGAAAGAATTAATCGGTGGAGAGAAAGAAGAACGCAATTGGCAAAAAGAATTGAGAAATGGATTACTTTCCTCGACAGTTTATACTTTAGTAATCCTAGCTTTGCTGCATTTTCAGGTTTTAGAAATGCCCCTGTTATCCTCGATCGCCACTTTTTCCCCGTGATTCCAAAAACTTACTTAAACAATAGCTTAATTTTCTTGGTTATCTTGTTAACATCGCTAACTTTTACGTATTTAGCGATCACTATTGGCCAGTATCCCCAAGGATTTGCTTGGGAAAAATCCCTGATGCTATCTATTCATCAAACCGCTAATTTAAACCTAAACTTTTTGGCCATAAAACTAACGGGATTAGGTACTTATTGGGGAGTGGCCCCGATACTGACAATTTTACTGCTGATTTTTGCCCTAAAAAAATACTGGTATGGGTTCGCTTATATCCTTGTAACCATGACGGGAGGTTGGGCTATTAGTTATAACCTCAAGATGCTTTTTCGTCGGAATCGCCCGCAATTTTGGGAGTTATTTTATCCCTTACCCCACGATTTTTCCTTCCCTAGTGGCCATGCTTTATTTAGTTCCCTGTTAGTGGTTTCTTTACTGATCCTATCTTGGAGAACGCGCTGGTTTTTAGGGGTAGTTTTACTGGGGATTCCCTTCGTCTTGGTTATTGCTTGGACTCGTCTTTATTTAGGAGTTCACTTTCCTAGTGATATCCTTGCCTCTTGGCTTTTAGCGATCGCTTGGTCCCTCCTAGTTCATCTCTGGTGGCGACAGTTATTAGAGATACCCAAGGCGATCAGGAAATAAGGATAAATTAATAATTAGTTGACCGACTTGCTGCCAAGAAAAATATCACGTTATACCTAAATTTTTGGAGAAAGCTAATCAAAGCCCTATAGTAATTATCGTTTGATATTCTTCGCTGACACTGAATCATGAAACCAAAACTGCGCCAAGGGAAAGGTCTATCCCTAGGACGGTTTCAAAGCCGTCCCCTTACTTTTTTCACTTTAGTTCTTCTGTGCATTTTAACCTTTACCTTAGCGCCGTCATCGCCCCTGATGGCCACGTCGAAATCTGAGACCAAGATAGACTTTGTATCGCCAGTTTGGGTAGCACAAAATCTCAACGATCCGAAGTTAAAAATTCTCGATGTGCGGATTAATCCTTTGGAATATATCACCGGTCATTTACCGAAAGCGGTGAATATAGCCGACAATAATTTTCGTGGTCCAAACGGATTTTTACCAGTTCAATATTGGCAAGAGGATAAAATTGGCAGTCTCTTTGCCGCCGCGGGAATCACTAATGGCGATCGAGTGGTAGTATATTCCGATGGTCGCGATGTCTTGGGGGCAACCATGGTCGCCTATTTACTAGAGCGATCGGGTTTCCGAGATGTTGCCGTCTTAGATGGGGGTTTTAAGGGCTATAAGGGTTCCGAACAGAAGGTAACTAAAGAATTCCCTAAATATCAACCCGGAAGCTTTACTGTGCGTGATAATCCCTCGATTCGGGTGACTTTGGCAGAAGTAGAGAAGTTGATCGGCAAACCGGATGTGGTTTTTATCGATCCCAGACCCGAAGAACTTTTTCAGGGGAAACAGGATATCTGGCTGAGAAATGGTCATATTCCGGGGGCGAAAAATATACCCTGGCCGACTTTTACGGAAGCAAATAATCCGGATGAATCCCTGAAAAATCCCCATAAATTGAAATCTTTAGACGAAATCAGCAAGATTCTTGCCCAACGCAACATCAAGCCCTCCGATAATATTATTGTCAGTTGCAGTACGGGACGGGAAGCGACTTTACAGTACATTGTCCTCAAACATCTGCTCGGTTATCCCAAGGTGAGAATTTATGAGGGTTCTTGGACAGAGTACAGCACCACGGAGCTGCCCGTCGCTACTGGGCCAGAAAAAGCAGTCTAAAGTCAAGTTTGTCGGTTTATACTCGTTGTGTGCAACCATCTTGCCCAAGATGGTTTTTTTTGCTTTTTTGTTAGGGTAGGTTCCCGACGACGACTAAGTTAGACGGACGCAAAAAAACCTCGGCGCTCATCCCGAGGTAAATTTAGGAGATTTGAGCTTATTTTGATGTGAAGTTGACGTAAATTAGCTAAGGGCGTTGATCACATAATCGATGTAGGAATTAGCTTCCACAGCAGCATCCCCACTTAATCCGTGATTGGTTTTGATGTATTTTAAGGCTTCGATATACCAGCTAGGAGATAGCTCAAAGGCACTATTAATTTCGCTCAAACCGGCGACTAGATATTCATCGATCGGGCCTGTCCCACCTACCACGAGGGCATAGGTGATAATCCGGATATAGTAGCCGATATCGCGAACGCACTTGGATTTCCCTCGCTCATCGTAGGCATAGTTCGGCCCCTGGAGTTGGGTGGTGTAGGGAAATTTTTGATAGACGGCGTTGGCTGCTTCTTGGGCTAAACTGGGGGCTTTTTGGGCGAGGATTTTTACCGCTTCTAGGGTGATGGCGGCCTGACGGAAACGACCGAATGCCACTTGTAATTCAGCACTGCTGAGAAAACGGCCTTGGGAATCGGCAGTAGCCACCGCTTCGGTTAAAGGTGTCTTGGTCATTGATGGAATTGCTCCTACAAAAGTTTAATCGGATTGAGATAAGAAAGTCACAGCATCAGGAAACTGCCGCCGCCGCTCGATCGAAGTAAGAAGCGACTTCTGCTAGTAAAGAACTGCAATCCCCGCGAGTGATCCCGTTGGGATCGGCCGCTAGGGCAAGGGAAGCGTCTTTGAGCTTGAGAATTCCAGCTGCAACAGAAGCCCCCGGAACCCCTAGGGCGACGTAGGTTTCCCGGAGACCGTTCAAGGCGCGATCATCGAGGATGCTGGCATCGCCGGTGAAGGTGGCATAGGTAACGTAGCGCAGGATAATTTCCAAATCCCGCAAGCAGGCGGCGGCACGTCGGTTTGTATAAGCGTTGCCACCGGGGGCAACTAAAACGGGCTGTTCTGAAAACAAACTACGCGCAGCATCGGTAACGATCGCAGAAGAATTACTGGAAAGACGATTAACCACATCGACGCGTTTATTACCATCTTTGACGAAGGCAATTAGGGCATTGACTTGATTCTCGCTCAGGTATTCCCCCCGGGTATCGGCCTGAGAAACGACTTTGGCAAAGGCATCTAACACCATAGTTTTCATCTCCTATAATGATGATTGGTTTCGGCAAAATATCGAGGTTGATTTCTCTGGCTTTTCTTTATTTTTTCCGATAAAGTATCTGGGAGTTTTTTTCTTGGGACTATACTATCGTCCTTGGAAAAAGTTTACTCTACCTTGGCCAGTTTTTTTTGTATATCGAGGAACAATTCTTGTTAATTGAATTTAGCGTTTATTGACGCTCCTAGACACACTTCGTTTTTGCCATGAATTATTTTATAGACCATTTTCCTACTTTTATTTATTAAAAATTGTTTCCTAAAAAAACGGCGAAAAAATAATTTTTCAGCACAAATCTCAGAAAACTTTCTTAAATGTGTAACCCTATACTGAGAAAAAGTATCACTCTTTTCATCTCTCTAATAATTCGTTTAAGTTGTTTAAACAAATGTGCTTTTATATACCAATAATAATTAACTAAATTGAGGGAAATTTCCGGGAGCAATTTTGTCGATTGTGCTTTGATATACTAAAAAAAAGTGGCAAGGCAAAAAAATCGACAGGGATAATCCCCGCCGACGTTGTGATCAGAGGTGCCAACACCAGCATTTTGCAGTGTACTCTGACTTAAAAAGTATTGTAAAACATCTTAAATACATATATAATCAAAATAGCCAACAAATACAAAGCAAGTGGGATTATGCCGATCGCAAGAGACATCACCCAATTGGTAGGACGGACTCCCCTAGTCCAACTGAATCGCATCCCAGTGGCAGAGGGAGTAAAAGCCCGCATCGTGGTCAAACTGGAAAGCATGAACCCGGCCGCCTCGGTTAAAGATCGCATTGGTGTCAGTATGGTGGAGGACGCTGAAGCCGCCGGACTGATTCACCCCGATAAAACAATTCTGGTGGAACCCACTTCCGGTAATACCGGCATCGCCCTGGCCATGGTAGCGGCGGCCAAAGGCTATCGCCTAGTCCTGACTATGCCTGAAACCATGAGTTTAGAACGACGGGCAATGTTAAAAGCCTACGGGGCGCAATTAGAGTTAACCCCGGGTAGCCAAGGCATGAAAGGAGCGATCGCCCGGGCCGAGGAAATAGTCGAAAACACCCCCAACGCCTATAGTTTGCAACAGTTCCGCAACCCGGCCAACCCGAAAATTCACCGGGAAACCACCGCCGAAGAAATCTGGGCCGATACCGATGGACTGGTGGATATCGTTATTGGTGGCGTGGGAACCGGGGGAACCATTACCGGTATTGCCGAAACCATTAAACCCCGTCGTCCCCAATTTCAAGCGATCGCAGTTGAACCCTCTAATAGTCCCGTCTTATCGGGGGGACCACCGGGGCCGCACAAAATCCAAGGCATCGGTGCCGGTTTTATCCCGGCAATTTTCCGCCCCGAATTAATCGATGAGGTGATTATCGTCGATGATACAGAGGCTTTCGCCTACGCGCGACGGTTAGCTCGTCAGGAAGGATTACTATCCGGCATCTCGGCCGGGGCCGCTTTATGGGCGGCGATTCAGGTGGGCAAAAGACCCGAAAACGAAGATAAATTAATCGTCATGATTCAGCCTAGTTTCGGGGAACGTTACCTCAGCACGGCCCTGTTTAAAGACCTCGAAGATATCGACTAATAGGGGACTTGCGTAGGAATAATATCCCAGCCAGATAATCGCTCTGTAGAAGAATCAGACAAGCCCTAAATGGTACATTATCAAAGCGCAAGTCCCTAGGACAGTCTTTGGTCTGTTATCCCTCTTTGATGACTCACGCAGCAATGCCAGAAACAGAACGCTTAAAACGAGGTATAACACCGGCTTTACTACGATTATTGATCGGGATCGAGAATAGGAACGATTTAAAGCGGGATATGGAAAAGGCCTTGATTGGTTAGGCGAAGTTTTTATCTCATTTGATGGGTTAAGCAATGTTTTTTGACTCGGAAGATTGGCAAACGATTATTTTTCGGCTGAGTATGGCTATGGCCGTCGGCTGTCTGATTGGTTATAACCGACAGCGAGGCGGTCGTCCCGCCGGATTGAGAACTTTTATTATCGTTAGTCTCGGGGCTGCCCTGTTCGTGATGATTCCCCTACAAGCGGAGGGAGATGTGGGTTATGCGTCTTCTAATGCTCTCAGTCGCACTATTCAAGGGGTCGCTTCTGGTGTCGGTTTTTTAGGGGCGGGAATCATCCTACAACAATCCCATCGGGAACTAAATAAGGTACAAGTAAAAGGTTTGACTTCGGCGGCGACTATCTGGTTAGCTGCAGGATTAGGCGCGGCTTCTGGTTGCGGTTTATGGCAGATGGTTCTGGTGGGAACTCTATTCTCTCTGTGCACTTTAAGTGGCATTAAACGACTTAAGAAAAATAAATCTTTAGGCAAATATATTAAAGGTCGTAAGAAAATATCCCCGATTAATCAAGAAATAAATCCATCGGATAATTCAGCACCTCATTAATAAAAAAACTGATAAAAATTAATTTTCTTTGAGAGAGCAAAAGCTTTTCTTTACTAGCTTTTGGCTCAAAAAGATTATATTTTTGCCTGCAATTTATTGGCAAAAAATACAATAAATTATTTATAAAATTTCTTGTTAAATAAAAATTTGATATGATAAAATCCAGATAGACTAACCAATTTTCCGAACAGGAGAAAATCAAATCATGATCAACCGAAATAAGAGCTTTCAAAGCCTCAAAAATCAAGTTTTCCGGCTGCTGATTTTCCTCTTAACTGTCACTTTGCTCCTAGGGGGAAGAGTAAATGCGATCGCCTTGCCCCTACTCCCCGAACAGTTGGCCGTCATCGACCGTGCCACGGCAACGGGTGGCACCGTGGTGGAACCAGTTAAGAAAAAAAATGAGGTTTCTAGCCCAAAAATTCTCGAAGATGCCCAAATTGCCTATGAAAAAGCCATCCAAGCCGCAAAATCGGCTATCGATGACCTAAATGCTCAACTAGCCGCTCCTTCTCTCGACAAGAAGATTATCGAAGCTCAACAGGACAACCTAGAGGACTTAGCGGATAATATTGACGATCTAGGGGAAAAAGTGAGTAAATTGACGAAAAAATTGACCAAATCCGGGGCTAAACTCAGTGAAACCCTGCAAAACAACCTTATTACCCTAGAAAAGAGCCTCGTTAATACCTCCGAGACGATCGATATCTTAGCCGACGACACCGAACGACTCAAAGACAGTGCTTCCCCTTTCCTGAAAACTCGCGTGGAAAAGACCATCGACGCGGTTAAACAGACTCTACAGGAAAGCGATCGAGCTTGGCAAGAACTGATCTCCTCGGCCACGACGGAACTGGAGAAGACTAACACCCCGAAATAAATAGGGCTTGCAAGGGCATAAAATCAGTCTTTTTTGGGGTAATTATCGTTTTTACCCCAAAATTCTCCCAAAAAAACTAACTCGTCTAAAAAGCCCCTTTACCGACAGCCTTGTGCTTTTGACTGACTAAGTACCTAATCAAAATTAATTACCAATCATGACGCTTACCTATCAACCACCCACCCCCCATCGCTGGCACTTTGATAATCGGGCAATTTTGCCCCTCAGAAATCCTAATTTCTGGAAAATCGAGAGTGGAGTCGTGAAAACCTCCACTTGGTTAGAAGATGGAACCCTGATCGTCTTGGGATTGTGGGGACCTGGCAGTTTTGTCGGTAAAACCCTAGAGAGAGTCAATCCCTATCAAGTTGAGTGCATTAGTCCTGTGCAAGCAGTTTCCTTTTCCACAGTTGAGAGTTATCAAATGGCAGAAATTCTGCTGTCTCATCTTCAGCAAGCACAAGAACTAAGTATTATTCGTAGCTACAAACGTACTGATATTATGGTCTTGAAATTACTGGCATGGTTAGGCAATCAATTTGGCAAACAAACCGGTACCGGACAATTAATTGATGTGCGTCTAACTCATCAGGATATCGCTGACTTATTAGGAACTACTAGAGTCACTATTACCCGCGCACTTAATCATCTTGAACAACAGGGGTCCGTGGAACGTCTTCCCGTCCATCGTCTTCTTTTACGAGAGGAGGAAATCTGGCACTATGAGATTTAGAATGGGAAGGATTATCTCTTTTTTCAATCTATGAATTGGTTAGTAACCCTTTTAATTACTAGCGTGACGAGTTTTGTAGCCACAAATCTTGATGATCTAATGGTGCTAATGTTGTTTTTCTCGCGACTTAATGCTAATTTTCGACCTCGACACCTGATTATTGGTCAATACCTCGGTTTTACCCTCATTCTCCTAGCTAGTTCCCTCGGTTTACTATTTGGGTTACTGGTTTCTAAAGAATGGATTGGTCTATTAGGATTTATTCCTCTAATTATCGGCATTAAACAACTTTTGTCAAGGGAAAATGAGGATTACATTCAAGAAGTAAGAGAAGATGTTAATTCTTCTAGAAATCGCTCCTTTGTTCCTCGTTTTCCCTCCCAAACCTATTACGTTGCTGCCGTGACCGTGGCTAATGGTGGTGATAATATTGGTATCTATACCTCTCTTTTTGCCAATAATTCCCCGATGCACGTCTTAATTATCATGATAATTTTTTATCTCATGATGGGGATTTGGTGCGCCCTAGCCTATTTTTTGATTACCCATCCCAGGATAGCTAAAGTGGTGACAAACTACGGACATAAAATTAGTCCTTTTATCTATATTGTTCTAGGGATTTATATCTTAATTGACAGCAAATCCTATCGTTTATTTTTAATGTCTTAACCAAGAATGCCTAAAAATCGTCTTTTAAGTAGGGAGGCAAAATTATTTGTAGGATGGGTTAGCGCACTTCGTAACCCATGCAGGCGTTGGGTTTCATGCTTCAACCCAACCTACGTTCATCTTATATTTAATTCCACCCACCCACTTAGCTAGACTAACTAATACTAAATCATCTTTAAAAGTTATAAAAGGATTTGTTATGAGAATTAAAAAACAACAGATAGCGGCCGAAGCTTCCTGCAAAAACCGACATTGGCGAGTTAATACTATTTTTCAACAAATGGGCATCGCCTATCAATGACCTAAATGCTCAACCAAACGCTTCTTCTCTCCCCAAGGACACCCTTACCATACCCCTAATTCTCCCCCCGATAGTTATCTATGAGCTACATTGACCGGAATCAATTTTCTGCAACTTTCGACATCGCCATTATCGGGGGAGGATTTAGTGGTTCCCTCGTGACGGCGAACCTGTTACGCGACACGGGGACTCCATTATCGATCGCCCTGATCGATCACCGAAAACCCCTCGGTACGGGGATCGCCTACGGAACACGAGACAGCGGCCACCTGCTCAATATTCCTGCGGGCAAAATGAGCGCCTTCGAGGACGATCCCGAACATTTCCTCCACTGGTTAGCGGATAACGGCTATCGATCGATCGATCCGGCCAGCTTCGTACCGCGTCTAGTGTACGGCAAATACATCCGATCGATCCTAGAAGAAGCGCGGGAAAACGCCATTGCCGATCACCGTCTGGAAACATTTACCGATGCGGCGATCGATCTGGTACTCGACGGGGAAAAGGCGACGATTACCCTAAAAGGAGGCAAGAAAATCAGCGCCGCTAAAGTAGTTCTGGCGCTGGGCAATTTTCCCGCAACGGTTCCCCAACCCCTCGCGTCTCTCAATTCCCTCTATCTCCGCGACGCTTGGGAGACGGACACACTCACCGAGCTAAAACCCGACGGGACGATCTTGATCGTCGGTACGGGGTTAACGATGGTGGATATGGTGGTTTCCCTGGCACAAAGGGGATTCACGGGCAAAATCCACGCGGTTTCCCGTCATGGCCTGATCCCCCGAACGCACCGCCCCACCGATCCCTATCCCCCGTTCCTCACCCTCGAAACCGCGCCCCAGACCACGCGGGGACTCCTACGGCAGATTCGCGCGGAGGTAAAAACCGCAGAGAGTCGAGGTCACGACTGGCGCGCCGTTTTAAACGCCTTACGCCCGATATCTCAAGGTCTATGGCATTGTCTGCCGATAGCGGAACGCGCCAGATTTCTACGCCACCTGAAAGCCTATTGGGAGGTTCTTCGCCATCGCCTCGCCGACGAGATCGCCGGTATCCTCGACGAGGCCGTAGAATCGGGACAATTAACCTATCATGGGGGAAGAATTGAAAGTGCTGAGGTTAAAAACGGCTGTGTAGAGGTTACTATCCGTCAACGGGGAACGGGAAACCTGTTAAACCTACCGATCGATCGAATCATTAACTGTACCGGCGCAGGTAACGATTACGCGACCATAACCGATCCCCTCGTCGTTCATCTTCGCCAACGGGGGTTAATCCGTCCCCATCCTTTGAATTGCGGCATCGAAACCGCGGACAACGGGGCGATTCTCAGGCCAGACGGTACGGCATCGGACACGCTGTACACCTTGGGAAATCCCCGCAAAGGCGATCTCTGGGAAACCACCGCCATTCCCGAACTGCGTTTACAGGCGGCCGAACTGGCCCGGGATTTGTTGCGATCGCTTAAAGAGAGAACTTCTCTCCCCGCCGGTTACTCGATCGCATTCGGGCCGGCAGCGCCGATTTTCCGCCAGCTTTTCGATAGGGAATCGAGTACCTACACCTATCTGATCGCTGATTCGGGTACGGGGGAGGCGATTTTAATCGATCCGGTCCTGGAACAGGTTGATCGCGATCGGCAAATTCTTTGGCAGTTGGGGTTAAACCTAGGCTACACCATGGAAACCCATGTCCACGCCGACCATATCACCGGCGCGCACCGCTTACGGGAGTTAACCAACTGTTCGATCCTCGTTCCCGAAAACGCCGAAGTGAGCGATATCGATGGTTATGTACGCGATGGCGATATCTGGATTGTGGCAGGTCAGCAGCTAAAAGCGATCGCCACTCCGGGCCACACCGATAGTCATATAGCCTATCTCATCGATGAAAAACGCCTATTAACGGGGGATGCACTCTTAATTCGCGGTTGCGGTCGTACCGATTTTCAGAACGGTTCGCCGGAGGTGTTATACAAGACGGTAACGGAGAAGTTGTTCACCCTCCCCGACGATACGCTGGTCTATCCCTGTCACGATTATCTGGGAAGAACGGTCTCCTCGATCGGTGAGGAAAAGCGCTGGAATCCCCGTTTCGCCGGCCGCAATCGCCAGGATTTTATTGAGTTAATGAATAATCTCAATCTTCCCTATCCGAAGAAGATGACCGCTGCCTTAAGTGCCAACGCACGGGGTGGTAAGGTGGTTTTCGTGATGGATTATCAGATTTAGTGCATATTTTATTTTAAAAATTTTTCTTTTTAGGTTTAGGAGGCCGTTCTATACTTTTAGGGGAGGGAGGTGATTGAGGTGGTTCTTGCAATAATTCAATAAGAGTTTGAATAATTTTATCTACGACTTCATCTCTCAAAGTCCCGCATTTTCTTCTAAATAATTCTCTATTAAGTGTAGATATGCAGTCCGGTTTAACATAAGAAGCTTCGTATCCATCATCTAGATGTCCTTCTTTAAAATCCCTCCGCTTAATTTCTAGCATCCCCGATCTTTTATTAGAATTGCTAGTTATGTAAGCGCAGATAAACCCTTTTCCCTCTAAGACAGGAGCGAGGATTAGAACAGGCCTTTCTTTCTCTTCTTCTGTATTATCCTGATAGGGAAAGGGAGCATATACCACATCTACTTTTTTATAAAAAACGGACACTTGATTCAATTTTTAACATACTCCTCTTTTATATTTTCCTCTTTCAAAAAAGTAAAATTACTGTGATTAGCGATCACTTCCAGAATCTCTTGATCTTCGGACTCCGACTCTTCAACCACAAAATCAATTAGTCTGTCAATAAATCCAGCCGCATTGCGAATCCGAACTCTAAAAGAGTTTTTGGAATCAGTCGGCGTACTGAAATCTATATTTTTTTTACGAGACTGATCGATTATATCGCTCATTATTACTTGAATATCTTGAAGAGTTTCAATATCAAAAAAATCAATGTAATCTTCTAGCTTGTCACCAAACGTTTCTAATTTTTCTGAAAAAACTTTTAAAAAGTCTTCTTCTAGATAAAATAAATCTCTTTCAGAATAACTGCAATATTTTGCGATAATTATTTTTAAAGAATTCCAATTGTTATCGAGAATACGAAAATCTCGATATAAATTTCCAGCTTTTTCTCTTAAAAAAGCGATGGTTTTGAGGTCGATATATGTAGCGTCTTGTGAATTTAGTTCAACAAAATTTTTAATTGCAAAAATTGCATGATCTATTGCATTATAGACTTGATACCATTCTCTTTTTTCAAAAAGAATTTTAATGTTGCCAGCTATGTCTTTAATTTCTTTGTTTATTTTGTCATTGGTTTTTGCAGATTGCCAAGAAATAGATTCAAAAAAAACTTTGCTTTCGTATAAATTTTCAACAATTTTTGTCAAACATTCATCAACCTTCCTAAAAAAACTTTGATCGCGATCTTTGACAATGACGATTTTATAGCAGTTTTCATCAGAATGAGGCATGGGCAAGGGGCTTAAACCCTTTGTTGGCAAAACTTGTCGATACCTCAGCAACGTGAAAATCTCTATATTTTTTAACCAAAAAAGCTCCATTAATTCTTTTTTTAAATAATTATCAGAAGAAAAAGAATCGGAAATTTTTTTAGAGTTATCTTTATTAATCGGAATACGTTTGGTGATTTTCCAATCAGTTAAGTGATTCTCTTTACAAGCCATAGGAGCTTATCCACTAACTACGATGTGATGTAGTGATTATATCATAACAACCTTACCACACTCGCCTCCGGTGCGGCAACGCCGATCGCTACCCCGCCATCCCGAACCCGCATGAGCCAGTTCGCCGTCCAGTTAGTAGACGTGTTCGGTAAAGTGAAATAGAAAAGCGCGTTAAAACCTTTACAGGTTCATCCTTTATGAAGCGATCGCACCGTACAAACAAACTCAATCCCTATCTCGGCGGGTTACGTTTTATAAATTTCTGGTCATGTCAAGCGATCGAACTCTTCGATTTGTTGTTTTTTGCTAAGGACTCGATCGCTTCTGGGGGGATTCTGGTATTGTAGGGATAGGTTCCGTTAGGGAGCCATTCATGCGGGTGTGGAAGTTACGCTTTTACTTAGCTTCTTGGGTAAATAAGCCCTGAAAGCCTTATTCAAAGACCGTTTGAAAAGCTATAGCTTTTGCTTATCACACGAAATCCAAGAGAGCCAAATTGACTTGCACCTAGCTTAAATATGAAAAAAACACTAAGATTACTGACTATTTTATTACTCTTCATACTGTCGCTAGTTATAACCGCGTACCCTGCTTTTGGACAACTAAAGGAAGGTAATTTAATTTGGACGACAACAGAAGAAAATATACTTTATATTTTAAGAAGTAATGAAACCGAACCTTCTGTATTTCTTGATATTCTAAAAACATTTAATATCGAGAAAAAATATCAGACAGGAATGAAGCTGGTTAGCAATGGTAAATCGGTCTTTTGGCTGGACTATGGTTATAAGATGGATGAGGATTATAAGTTTATAAATGCTTACATTTATAAAATGGATATTGATAGTTTGAAACCATCTGTTGTTGTTGATCTTTCTCAAAAAGCTGGGTCTCAAATAGTACGATGGCTTCCTAGTTCTTTAATAACAGATGGGAAGTCTCTTTTTTGGCCAGGTAGAAATTCAGAAGGAGAAGGAAAGCTTTTTATTTATAGATCTGATATCAATGGGGGAAATTTTTCCGTATTTTTTGAATTTCCCTATAAATCTACAAAGCAATCTACAATACCAAAACGTTTAACAACCGATGGGAAATTTATTTATATGCATATTGATGATGGTGTTATACATAATGAATCTGGAGGGATAAAAACACGAACGGAATTGCTCGTAAAAATAGAAATAAGCAATCCCGTTTTATTAGCCATTGATGCACAGTCGATTTTACGAAACTGGACAGGTGAAGGAGTTTTGTCCATTAATAATGATGAGGATACTTTATTAACAGATGGTAAGTTTTTATATTTTACTATTAGTTCATTTCCTCAGTATGGCGACGGAATTGTCCGTTCTGATTTGGATGGACAAAATCCATTAATGATTGCCGAGCCTAAATATAACACTAGTGTACTTACTATGACTAATAATAAGAATTCGCTTTTTTGGATATTGCAATATCATGAAAGTTTCCAAATTTATCAATCAACGTTTGATGGCTCATCAAAGTCTATTTTACTTGAGGTTCCTGTCAATCTAAAGTTCGGCTCTTATGATAACCTACCATCAAGTATTGCTTTTGTGTCGAATAATTATCTAAGCTCAAAACTGATAATAGGAGTCGTCATTTTCTTGATAAGTTTGGCAATAGTCGTAGGTTCATTATGGATTTTCTCAAAACAACTATCAAACTCTGACATAAAACAGGAGGCTGAACCAGAAGTTTAAAGACATCTAGCTCGTTATCTGTTAACGATTTTGTTCTAATTAAATCATCTAGGATCATTATATGAAAGATATGAAAGACGTATTTATTTGTCATGCTAGTGAAGACAAACCTCTGATTGTGGAGCCTTTAGTTTCAAGCTTAAAAAAAGCTGATATTACCATTTGGTATGATCGGGCTGAAATTAAATGGGGAGATAGTATTACAGCGAAAGTAAATGAGGGTTTAAGTATCTCTCGTTTTGTGATCGTTGTCTTGAGTGAAGCTTTTCTAAACAAAAATTTTCCTAAGCGAGAGCTTTTTGCCGTCCTCAATCAAGAAATTTATTCTAACCAAACGAAGGTGCTTCCCTTATTTTCAGATAATAAACAAAAACAAAAAATATTAGAAAATTTTCCGTTACTCAATGATAAGCTATATCTAACTTGGGACAACAATACAGATATAATCATTGAAGCCATTTTGCCTCACTTGCCAGAAAAAAAAACGCTTAGATTTAAAGATCAAAAAAGCGTAGACGATTTTTTAAACAGGGATGAATTGATTTCCGATAAAGGGGTCAATTATGCCAAACTTCGCCAACTCCTAAACGCTCAGAATTGGCTGGAAGCTGATCAGGAAACGATCCGGCTTCTTTATAAAGCTACCGATAAACCAGAATTTACATCAACTTCTCATTTCTCCACTATACAGATTCCCCATGCGGCTTTATCATCAACTGAACTCAAAAAATTATCTGATAATGACTTAATTATCCTTGATAATCTTTGGAGAAAGTATAGCCATGACAAATTTGGCTTGTCCACTCAAGCTCTTATCTATAAGCAAGAAGGTGAAGACTACTATGCTTTTGCGAATCGTGTAGGATGGCGAAAAAATGGGCGGTGGTTAGGTTACAATGATTTAACTTGGAATTTAGACGCTCCAACCGGTCATTTACCTTGGCTACAGGGAAGAAAAATATATCCCACAGAAAAGCAAATGAGAGACTTCCATTTTAGTGCTTGGTCATTGAATTTAGGTGACAAACATTTTGCTGAAGATACTTTCATTTCAAGTCTCTGTCAAAAAGTAACCGGTATTCCTTTGTTGCAATAAAAAATATGTTGAAATAAAAAATATTCTTTTTAATTTCAATTCGCCAACCCAGATTTGAATTGGCGATTTATGTTTCAAAAAATGCCAAATCACAAATCACCATTACTCCCCTTAAACTTATTACCCCTTGAACTTATTGAGAATTAGATAACGTTTGATTATGAAACTCCGCTTTAATATAGTCATTAAAGTCAGGGCTTTCTAGATAAGAACTAATTTCAATCACTCCAACTTTTTTGATACTTTGTGGAACGTCTTCAAAAGTAAGAATAACTTCTATCGGAGTATCCTTTATTAAAATATTTTCGGCTTGGGAACCACCAGAATTACTACCAAAATCTACCTTAGTTGCAATTAATTCTTTACCATCTTCAAGCATTCGAGTTCTGATATTAGAATTGTAATTTCCATGTACATAAAGTTTATTTTTCTCTTGCGTACTTGTCACCAAAAAAGAACATTTGATATTTTGAAGCGTTGAAGAAATTTCTGATTTTTTACATTCCTTAAATTCAAAAATTAAGGATTGAACTTTAACAACATTAATCGCCTTAGAGGAAGAAGGCTCTGACACGGTTTTATTATCGGAAGCGACAGAAGCCGAAGGACTGGGTATATTTGAGCTTTTCAAAGATTCATTTTCATCCTCAAGCTCTTTTATTTTCCTTTGTAAGTCTTCATTTTCCAACTCCAATCTCTTTGATTCTTCTGACAAATTAACTAAGTCTGGATTGCTAGATTGCTGAGAAAAACTGCTAACCAATTCCTTCAATTTGTAACCGCCAAAAGCAGATAAGGGAGCAGTTAAGGCTAACAACACACACGCAAATATCAGGTAATTTTTTCTTTGTTGTTTTTTAAATTCTTTATTCACTTGTTTACGAACCTCCTCAATGTCATTATCCATTAACAAGTCAGATAATCCCAGTTCTTGAAGACTTTCTTTAACAGTATCAAGAGTGACGACTTCTTGATTGTACTGCTTTCTATAGGAAAGTCGTTCAATCAATTTCTTAAACTCATCATCACTTAAACCATCCTTCAACACCATAAGCTTTGCCCTAAATTTTAATAAAAATAAATGTCCTTTATTATATTGCATATAATAAGGACTTGTCAACTAAGATATTGCAATCTTATTTGGCTCTCTTAGAATTGGTATGATCGGTACGAGGGGAGCATCTCATTTATGCAAGTGAGTAATTATACTTATCCATAAAACTGCTTTCTAGCAAGGCTTTCAAAATAGCTTGACATAAAACCTGATTTAGGGGTTACAACTGAGAGGGGGACAAGCGAGCTAGAAGGTAGATAGGGCAAGCGATATAGCTCTTTGTCCCTTGATGTAATCCTTCACCCGATAGCGGCTAATTTGCATTAGCTCTTCTATATTTTTTGGGAACATTTGATGTAGCCCGAGCCAATGATAGAGATGTTGACCCACATAAAAACTGCTGTGTCTGCGCTGACCTTTATATCTTTTTTCAGGTCTTGTTACATATTTTTGGATTCCCATATCCTTAATTTTTTTCCCTTGCAGTGTGGCACTTGTGTATGCAATAGCTATAACAATTATCAGCTTTGATAGGTATTGCGGTGCTAATTGAGAACCTTCTAAGCTATAGCCTCCCGACTTAAAATCTCGAAACATATCCTCAATATCAAATCTTTTTTGATAGACCATTATTGCCGTCTCTAAATCTCCCAAGTTAGTCAGAATATACCAAGGTTCTTTTGTTTTAAAAACCCGATAGTTTTTTTCCACTTACCAGCTAAGTTAAACTGGCCAAATCCCCGCTCTTTTGTAATATTTATATCCTTCAAAAATAGTTGAGTTCCTGGACTTAAACCCAATCCTCTCATCTCTTGATAAACTCCTTCCTTCGTCTTCACATTTGTACTTTGTTTTTGTCTTAAACAAAAGTATCCACTCTGCTCCTGAAGCCATCTTCCTAGACTGACTGAACAAAATTCTCTATCTCCTAACACCACTATTTTATGACTTGATATCACGGTCAATATTTTTTCTAATACTCGCTTTTGTTCTTCGAGATTACTACTTCCTTTTTTATCTAATATCTCCCAATAGATTGCCATGGTTCTCTTGTCATAAATTAGACTCACCATCAAGATATTAATTGCTCCCCAACTCGTCCGGTCTATGGCCATATATACTAATCCTTTTATTGTGAATATCTCCGGCTTTTTTAACATCTCCTTTAGGCACGGAAACCAGATTCT
>NZ_JADBTZ010000182.1:0-10064 GCF_020245885.1 Microcystis sp. M165S2
TGTTTACTGTTTACTGTTTACTGTTTACTGTTTACTGTTTACTGTTTACTGTTTACTGTTTACTGTTTACTGTTTACTGTTTACTGTTTACTGTTTACTGTTTACTGTTTACTGTTTACTGTTTACTGTTCACTGATTACTGTTTACTGATCACTGAAAAGCTTCCCACCTACTCTAAGAAAATTACACTTTCACCACGTTGCTAAAACGGATTTTCAGGTAATCATCTTCCATTTTTGCTCCAGAAGGTTTCAGGGCTGCTAAAGCTTGGGGCAAGACTAAATTACGACGGTGATTACCAATGCGAATATTTAACTCGTCTCCAGTTTTATTTAGTTGTATTTGTTCCTTGGGTATGCCGGGTAAATATAATTCCAGACTGTAATTATTTTCCTGTTGAACTACCCGAATGGTGTTTTCTTGGTAATAAACCTTAGTCGGATCTTCCTCGGCAAAAAGAGTTTCTTTCAGTCTTTCCAAAGCGGGTAAACCACACATTTCTTCGGAGTAGAGAGGAACTTCCTTAACCGGTAAAGGATGAAAATTATCGTAAATTTCCTGTTTATAAACCTGTTGATTTTCTTTCCAACGGGCAAAGAAAGGATCGGTTACTTTGTCGGGAATAATCCGATTGGCAATAATCAAATCGGTGGAAACATTATAGAGACTTAGATAGGCATGGGCGCGTAAAGACTCCTTAATCACCATTTTTTCGGGGTTTGTCACCAAACGTACCGAGGTTTGAGTATTATCGGTCAAAACCTTTTCTAAAGCCTCGATCTGCTCGTAAAACTCGTAGGGAGCATCCATAACTTCCTTGTCCGGTAGGGAAAAACCGGCGATCGGTCGAAATAAAGGTTCTACCAGTGGTCGCAATGCCATCGACATTCCCTGTAACGGTTTGTAAAATCTTCTCATGTACCAACCGCCCACTTCTGGCAAACTCAGCAATCGTAAGGCTGTACCCGTGGGTGCGGAATCGATAATCAACACATCATAAGTACCCTCGTCGTAGTGGCGCTTCATGCGAACTAAGCCGAAAATCTCATCCATTCCGGGTAAAATCGCTAATTCTTCCGCTTGCACTCCATCTAAACCCCTAGCTTGCAATACCTGAGTAATGTAACGTTTTACTGCGCCCCAGTTGCCTTCTAACTCCATTAGTGCATCTAATTCTGCCCCCCAAAGATGGGGGCGTACCAAACGAGGATCGTGACCTAATTCGAGATCGAAACTGTCAGCGAGAGAGTGAGCGGGATCGGTGCTGAGAACTAGGGTTTTATAGCCAAGTTCGGCGCAGCGGAGTCCTGTAGCGGCGGCGACGGAGGTTTTACCCACGCCTCCTTTACCGGTCATGAGAATTACACGCATGGGGGCTGATTCTAAGAAAGTTTACATTACTTATTCTCATTATGACGGGAAAGTTAACAAATTTAGGACAAGAATCAGCATTCTTGGCTATAAAATTCCACTCCCCGACCATCACCCCGGGGAATTAGGCTCTGTTCAAAAAATTGCTGACAGCGATTTTCAGCATCAGCGACGAGAACTTTGGCAAAATGACCGTTTTCGAGAACTTCTTGCCTCGGACGTTGTTCGTAGGCATAGATAATCAAAATATCTCCGGGTTGACAGAGCAGAGCCGCACCACCGTTGGGGCAGATTTCCCCGGTTTGGCCCGGAAAAACGTAGGTGGAAAAGCGCTTACCATTGCTAAGATTGACCACATCCACTTCTTCAAGGGGCAAAATACCGACCCGCTCAATCAATTCTCGATCGATAGTGATACTGCCGACATAATCGACGTTAGCCTCGCTGACGCGCACTCGATGGAGTTTGGCGTGCATTAATCGAATTGTTCCCATGTATTTTGTCCTATTTACCCCAATTACTTCAATTATTATGCTCTCCCAGTGGGAATGTTTACTAAAAAATCTCGGTCAATGGCAAGGTTCTTTTACCCGTCTGTCTCCTCAAGGCGATCTGATCGAAGATACCCCGACTTTGGTATCTTTGCAAGGCATTAATAATAATCGCTCAATTCGTCAATTGGTCCGCCGTTTCTACAGCGATCAAGTGCCGGAAGATTTGATTTTAGAGTATGGTTCTCTCAATCAGGGTATTCTATTTAGCCAGACGGGGGCCTTTTGCCAAGGTTCTCTATATTTTAGTAGTTTTTCCTCACAATTTGGCGCAGAATTTGGGTTAATCTCTGGGGAAAGACGATTAAGAATCGTACAGTTATTTAATGAACGCTGTGAGTTCGATCGCTTGACTTTAATTCGGGAAAAGTTAGTTGATTCTAGCTCCCCAGAAAGACCGATGTTAACGGTGGAGCAATTACTGGGTCAATGGCAAGGACAAGCGGTGACAACGGGACGCGATTTTTATAATTCTGCTGCCTATTCTACCCATGTATCGATCGAGCGTCAGGGGGATAATTATCTCTCGCAAACTTTGACTTTTGGCGATAATAAAATTACTTCTAGCGCTCGTATCGAGGGACAAAGATTGTTGTTTGAAAATAGTCCGCTGCCGATTCAAATCCTGCTGCTGCCCGATGGTTCTTCCTCTAATACACCTCTGAAAATTACTGCCGGTTATCCTTTTGTTTTAGAGGTGGGTTGGTTACTTTCTCCTACTCAAAGACAGCGCTTAATTCGTTCTTATAACGAGAAGGGAGAATGGACAGGTATTACTCTGGTGACAGAGGAAAAAGAAAGCTATTAGCCGTCAGCCATCAGCTAGATTGATAATAAAAAGGAAATTCACTAATTACACTGAAAAATATAGCGTTTCTGATCAAGATGAATCATAACTGGATTTGGCATCTTCTCCTTGCTCGGAGACTTGCCAAAACGACAACTTTGTACTTCACCAATAAGATAACTACTCTCAGAAGCTGAATGCTAAGGGCTAATTTATATAAGCAAAGTTTATCAAAATCCCAATATACTTGAGAAGATTTAAAGTTACATTCCTTCATCTTTACTTTTCTTAAAAAATAATTGAGAAAAATTCCTATTTGTCAACGAGATTGCAATAGTTACAGCCCGCTGCTAAAATCTAAGAATCGGGTTACTCTGTGCGTTTTTAGGCTTTGTGCCTTGAAACCCTTGCCACGTCTAGGATTACTAATTCGTCCCTGGGAAAAACTTGGCAAAAGATCCTTTGTCGAAAAAGATCTTTTGCCAAAAATATGTGTACTTATGTTAAAACGAAAAAGTTTTTTTGACAAAATGTACCAGATATGCTGCGAGAAAAGTCTCCAGATTAGCTACTGGGGATGGGAAACTGTTAACTATCTAGGGTTTGCAGCAAAAAGTTGGTTGGTGGGGGCGGGGGTGTGGAAGGAACCACACCAGACACAGAGGACACAAAGATTGATCGCTTCTATAGTAAGTTAAACTGATCACACCAAGAATAAGAGAGCCAATTTCGCCCCGATCGATCCAATCCCTGGCACTTTTTGGAAACCAAAAAGCCTAAAAATCTGATCCAACACTGTTTTTAGATTTATCCAGCCGGACTTACCTTTTATTTGTCAGATTGATTGGATATGCCTAGGTTTTGCACGATCGATCGAAGGACCAATATCTTTAACCAAAAAGTAAATTATGCAAGATTTCTAAACGCTGGGCATCTTCACGAACAATAGCACCATAATAATTTTTCTTATTCTCTAGCCAGAGTAATTCAAACTCGATCGCCTTGGGCAAAGCTAAACTGAAATTATCCAAAGCTTGGGGACAATCAAAGATAACTTTGCGCGTCTCGAAGCGGTCAAAATGTCCTTGGCAGAACATTTTGAAAAACGGTAAAGAATGCAGTGACACCCCACCCCCAATGGCAACAGTCAAACCGGCAGCCTTAGCTTTTTTTGCCAAAGGTAAAGCCAGAGCCAAAACTTGCTCGCTATTCACATCCCGGCGAGTTAATCCCAAAGAACAGGCTAAATCCATCCGTCCGATCACGATACCATGGAGAGATTTTATCTCTGGAATCGCCAACATTTCCTGAAAATTCTCACAGGCAGTAATCGTTTCGATATTAACTAATAACTCCACATCTTCCACCCCTTGATCAGCTAAAACCCTCCTAGCTGCCCGCAGATATTTTTGTAAAGCGTAGGCTGTTTCTACCATGGGAGCAATCAAGCGATCGACTCCTAAATTAACCGCATCAAATATATCTCTGATCGCTTCGCAACCGGCGATTTTCAGATTAAAATCTACCCCCGCTTTCAGACTAATTTCTTTCAACCGCATCGCTTCCGTCAGTCGGGTTCCTTCCGTCTCGAATTCCGCTTTTACCCCTGAAACATGGTGATCTTCCCTGAGTTCTCTTAACAGTTGCACCATTTTTTTTTCTAAGGAATTCATGATTTTAATCGTTCAAAATCGCTAACTGCTAGAGGAGCCTTGTTGATTATAGCCGATCGGCGAAAAGCTGATAGCTGAGGACGAGGAGACCATAAAAATACCCTAAACAAAGGGACAAGAGTGACAAAATACCGGCATAATGAGCAAGGCCGTCTGATTTTTTTCTGGCCACATCCTTTCTATACTACATTCGTAATATAAGTAATTCTCTAGTTAGACTATGCGAACTCACTACTGTGGCGACCTTAGCGCGATCGAAATTGAAAAAAGTGTCACCCTCTTCGGTTGGGTCGATCGTCGTCGCGATCACGGTGGCGTTATTTTTATCGATCTGCGGGATCGCAGTGGTATTGTCCAGATCGTCAGTGATCCCCAACGAACCCCCGCTTCCTACCCCATCGCTGAAACCGTCAGAAACGAGTATGTCATCAAGGTGACGGGAACAGTCAGTCAAAGGCCTACCGAATCCCTTAACCCGCGCATTGCCACCGGAGAAATCGAAATTTACGCCACTAGCATCGAGATTCTCAATGGGGTTACTAAACAACTGCCTTTTGTCGTCTCTAGTTCCGAAAGTGAATCGGTACGAGAAGATGTGCGCTTGCGATACCGCTATCTAGACCTACGCCGGGAGCGTATGAGTCAGAATTTACAACTACGTCACCAAGTTGTCAAGGAAATGCGCCGTTTTCTCGAAGATGAACAGCATTTTATTGAAGTGGAAACGCCAATTTTAACTCGATCGACTCCCGAAGGGGCGCGGGATTATCTAGTTCCTTCCCGTGTCAACCCGGGCCAATGGTACGCTTTACCCCAATCACCGCAACTATTTAAGCAATTATTAATGGTGTCGGGAATGGATCGCTACTATCAAATCGCCCGCTGTTTCCGCGATGAAGATCTGCGCGCTGATCGTCAACCGGAATTTACTCAGTTGGACATGGAGATGAGTTTTCTCTCTTTACCTGAGATTTTAGCCCTGAATGAGGCTTTAATAGCTCATATCTTCAAAAAAGTCAAAAATATTGATATAAGCCTACCCCTGCCCCGTTTAACCTATGCTGAGGCTATGGATCGCTATGGGATCGATCGCCCCGATACCCGTTTTGGCTTGGAATTGGTCAATGTGGCGGAGATTTTTGCCGATTCGGGATTTAAGGTGTTTTCAGGTGCGATCGCCAGTGGTGGGACGGTGAAAGTTTTACCGATTCCCAACGGTAACGAGGCGATTTCTAACGTCAGAATCAAGCCGGGTGGGGATTTATTCAAAGAAGCCACCGACGCGGGTGCGAAGGGAATTGCCTACATCCGCGTGCGCGAAGACTACGATTTTGATACCATCGGTGCTATTAAAGATAACCTGACAGAGGCACAAAAACAGGCTTTAATCGAGAAGACTGGCGCAAAACCGGGGCATCTGCTCTTATTTGGGGCAGGAGATACCGATACAGTCAATAAATCCCTATCCCGCCTACGCTTAGTTTTAGGGGAACAATTGGGATTAATTGATCCTGAGAAAATCAACCTCCTCTGGGTGACGGATTTCCCGATGTTTGAATACAACACCGAGGAAAAACGCCTAGAAGCACTGCATCACCCCTTTACTGCCCCTAATCCCGAAGATTTAGACGATCTAGCCCACGCTCGCGCCCTAGCCTACGATATGATTTTTAATGGTATTGAAATCGGTGGCGGCAGTTTGCGGATCTATCAACGGGAAGTACAGGAAAAAGTCTTCGCTACCATCGGTCTATCCCGAGAGGAAGCCTATAATAAATTCGGCTTTTTGTTAGAAGCTTTTGAATACGGAACCCCTCCCCACGGTGGTATCGCCTACGGTTTAGATCGCTTGGTGATGTTGTTAGCCCGAGAAGAATCGATTCGCGATGTGATTGCTTTCCCGAAAACCCAGCAAGCTAGTTGTTTACTCACTTCTGCACCTTCGACAGTGGCAGCCAAGCAATTAAAAGAATTATCTGTTGCTTCTACCTACAAACCGCCATCCTAAGATTAGGGTGGGCATTGCCCACCTAATTTTTGCAAGTCTGTTGACACTAAGTTAAATTCTTTTCGTCCCTCACTTCATCCTCTTTGGCAGTGGCTAAAAATTCCTAGAGTTTAGTTTTGGGAACTAGGGGAAAAGTGCAGGGTAAGCGCATCTTAACAATCCTTGACAATTGTTAAGCAAAAATCGACCAAATGGGTCGAGTTCGCCCCTACAAAATCGACCCGCCTAAGGGCGGGAAAGAAAAGAAAAAAGAAAAAATAGGGAATGAGGGTAAAAGGGGAAAAAGGAAAAAGGGTTAGAGAGTTCTCCCGAAAACGCAGGCTACCCGAAAACCGTAATTGTTGATGCGGTTGACGCGGCGGAAGTAGTAGTCGTAGCGAATCGCGGAACGGCAGTAAGTAGGATTGTAGCCCCAGGAACCGCCCCGCAGAGGAGAACGATTATCATTACCATTTTCTATCCAGACACTGCCATCCGTCGGCGCACCGTCATAGTTATCGTGCCAAGTATCGGCGCACCACTCCCGGACATTGCCGTGCATATCGTACAGTCCAAAGGCGTTTGGGGGAAATTGTCCCACGGGAGTTGTTTCGTTTCGATATTCTCCGTTCGGTTCATCGGCGTAGGTATTACTGGCATTGTAGTTAGCCAATTCCCCCGTAATGGTTTCCCCAAAGTAAAACGGGGTGGTGGTTCCAGCACGACAAGCGTATTCCCATTCCGCTTCACTCGGTAGTCGGTATTCCCGAACCGTTAGTTTTGATAATCTCGCACAGAACTCGATCGCATCGTACCAGTTGACTTGTTCCACGGGACGGCGATCGCTATCGGGACGGTATTTAAAATAGGCTGGCTTGAAATCAAGGTCTTGTTTAACTTTTAAATCCGTGCGAGAGGCGATCGCTTGCCACTGAGCTTGGGTGATGGGATATTTACCCATGAAGAAAGGTTGAATCGTTACTTTGTGTTGGGATCTTTCCCTTCTAAATCCTTCCCAATTAAATTTTTTAACCAGTCTTTCGATTTCCTCATCTTCTGTTCCCATCAGGAAAGTTCCCCCCGGAATGGCGACCATTTCTAAGGTGATGCCTTTGCCCAGATCTTCCCTGAAATATTGGGACTGTTTCGACTCTTTTTTGATTTGCTCACCCTTCGCATTTACTCCCACCACCTCAAAGTTAAATACTGATAACAGTTGTTTTGGCTCTTCCGGTTCAAGCTTGAACTGATAGCCAATTGCTCTTTCTAGTTGCTCAAATCCGTCTTCTTCCCAATAATCAAGCCGGTGAATATCTCGCAGATTCAAGCTAACTTCTGCAAGTCGCAGATCAGGAATTTCGCATTCTTCTAACCTCATGGGAATAAAAAAAATTGTCCCCGGTAGCATCTCTCCCAAGGTATCAAGTGCAATCCTCAACTCCCGTTGGATGTATCCCTGTTTATTAGCCGATTTCGCTGACAGACAGGCGAGAAAAATCTGACTAGCTTTAATCGCTTTCGGAATTTCATCTCGCCAAATTTGACCCGGAATCAGGTCTTTTTTATCCAACCAAGGTTTATATCCCGCTTGCTTAAGGCGGTCATACAGTGCCAAAACTGCTGGTTTGTCCTCACTGGCATGGGCCAAGAAAATTTGGATCTCTGACTTTTTCATAACTTTTTCTTATGACCACAAGTAGGGGAGAGCCAGATTAACTGGCATAAAATCTCTAAATAAACCATTTAATTGATTATTACTCATTCTTAATTCTCCTGTCTCGGAGTCTCCTGTCTCGGAGTCTCCTGACTACTGCCTACTGAATCCTCACCAAACACAACAATTTTGGATTTTTAGAGCAAGTCCACTTTCTCACTTTCCCCACCCGTGACCTTTTTCCGTTAGATTATAAATGGATACAAAACTTAACATTTTATCCAGAATCTACCGAGAGGGCAGACCGTGCGGCCAGATACCCTAGAAAATAACCAGCATTCAGCCGATAATTCGCTAGTTCCCGAAGAAATCGCATTTAATCCCGAAATTGAGCCAGAGGAACCCGAATACTCGCCAAAACCGACAAAAACCAACTCTTGGCTATCGGGAGGACGGGGTTTATTTATCGGTGTGGGATTAGGGGTTTTATTGACCCTAGGGGCGACTCGTTTCGCTAATCGACCCCAAACAGCCCAAAACCCCAATACTCAGCCCGTAGCGGCAAAAAATGAAGCACCAGCACAAACAGTAACCACCACTAGGGTAGAATTTACTCCCGTGGCCCGCACCTTGAAAGCGACTGGAAGCGTGGCAGCCTATGAATTAATCCCGATTCTTTCCCAAGCGACAGGACTACAAATCAAAGAAATCTTTGTGGATGAAGGGGATAGGGTCAGCCAAGGTCAAATTTTGGCTCGTCTCGATGATACCGTCCTGCAAGCGCAATTAACCCAAGCACAGGCAAATGTCGCCCAATCCCGGGCGCGTTTGGCAGAATTGCAAGCGGGTAGCCGTAAAGAGGAGATCGCTGGAGCTAAACAAACTATTCAACGCATAAAAGCCGAAATTAGTCAAGCTCAATCGGATTGGGATTTGGCCAAAAAACGCGTCCAGAGAAACCAAAGTTTAGAAGCGGAAGGAGCGATCGCCCGGGATCGTCTCGATGAAGTCCTCAATGAAGAAAGAAACCAAGCGGCGATCGTACAACAGACCCAATCCCGTTTAGGAGAAGCAGAGCAGCAACTGGCACAATTGCAAGCGGGTAATCGTCCCGAAGTGATCGCCCAAGCTACAGCCCAATTAGCGGAAGCTCAAAGCCGTTTAGCCATAGTTAAAGCCCAATTAAACGAGACGCGCCTGATTTCCCCGGTCAGTGGCAAAATTGCCGAAAGAAATGGCCGCATCGGGGACACCACCAACGGTCAAAATGCTCTCTTTAAAATCATCGAAAATGGGCGTTTAGAGCTAAGATTACGGGTTCCTGAGAATCAATTGCCCTTAATCCGCGTCGGAGCGCCCGTTACTATCACTTCCGATGCTAATACCAGTCTGAAACTATCGGGACAGGTGCGCGAAATTAATCCCATCGTCGATGAGGCATCCCGTCAAGCAACAGTGGAAGTCGATTTAACCGACAATACAGGATTAAAACCGGGGATGTTTTTACGAGGTGCGATCGTAACGAATACTAGCAATAGTTTAACCGTCCCCATGACCGCGGTTTTACCCCAAAAAGATAATCAAGCTCTAGTTTATTTAGTTCAACCTGATAACACCGTCACCGCCAAAACTGTGCAATTAGGTCAAATTATGCCGAATAATCGCGTGGAAATTCTCACCGGTTTACAAGCGGGCGATCGCATTGTGGCCAAAGGGGCAGCCTATCTCGGTGATGGCGACAAAATTACAGTAATCAGTAATCAGTGATCAGTAATCAGTAATCAGTAATCAGTAAACAGGTATAAAGATATAGCGCTTTTCACGTTACTGAGGTATCAACAAGTTTTGCCAACAAAGGGTTTAAGCCCCTTGCCCATACCTCATTCTGATGAAAACTGCTATAAAGATAACTAACTAATTAACTTAAAACTTACATCTGATAACTGATAACTGATAACTGATAACTGATAACTGTCAACTGATAACTGATAACTGATAACTGATAACTGATAACTGATAACTGATAACTGATAACTGATAA
>NZ_JADBTZ010000183.1:0-11802 GCF_020245885.1 Microcystis sp. M165S2
ACTCTTTCTTGCTTTTCGTACCATGCTTTTGTTCTGAGATGGAGAGCTTTATTGTAAACTAATCTTACACAGCCCAAAGTGCGCCGCAATAGCGACTCTTGTTCTGGTGTGGGGTAAAATCGGAACCAATAGGCTTTTTCCATGGGGAGAATTTTAGCATATATTCCGTAAATGTGCTAATATTTAACGGTAAAGCCGTCGTAGAACGACGGGGTTTCAGACCCAAAATTTTCGATGACAATTTACGTTGGTAATCTGGTTTATGAAGTCACGAAAGAGGACTTGCACGGTGTATTCGCTGAATACGGCACGGTTAGTCGCGTTTACTTGCCCGTAGATCAAGCAACGGGTAAAATGCGCGGTTTTGCTTTTGTGGAAATGTCCTCCGATGAGGAAGAAGCAAAAGCGATCGAAACTCTTGACGGGGCCGAATGGATGGGACGACAGATGAAAGTCAATAAAGCTCGTCCCAGAGAAGATAATTTTGGTGGTGGTGGCGGCGGTGAGCGCAAAAACTTCGGGCGCCGCGAACGTTAAAGAGATTCTTGTCAAATTCCCGAAGCGGTTATTTCTGATAACCGCTTTCTTCTGGGCTTAAACTGTCGTTTTCCGTGACTCAAGGATGGGGTGGATAATTGTCCAGGCCAGGACGATAATTAAAGCCAAGATACCAAAACGAGCCATAGAACTAACTAATTGGTGCAAGGGGAACAAACGGCCTAAAAAGAAGGATAATGTCACCATAATCGTCGCCCACACCGTTGCTCCACCGAGATTACAGAGGAAAAAGCGACCGTAGGGCATTCGGGCAATTCCCGCCATGGGACCTGCAAAGATTCTTAACAGGGCCACGAAGCGACCGAAAAAGACCGCCCGGGGTGCATTTTTACTAAATTGTTCCTTGGCTAATTCTAGTTTTTGAGGTGGAATCCGAAAGAATTTGCCAACTTTTAACAAAAACGGCCAACCCCCAGCGCGACCGAGCCAATAGCCGAAATTATCGCCTAAAACTGCTCCTGTAATTGCGCTGACTAAAACTAACCAATAGTTCAAATCACCGCTACCGGCAAGGAAGCCGCCCACAATGGTGATGGTTTCTCCCGGGATGGGAATCCCCGTATTTTCCAGGGTGATGCCGATAAATACTGCCCAGTATCCGTATTGGTGGGCGATTTCTTCAATATTTTCTAGGGATAATAGCTCTAGGGACATGGAGCGCTTTCTTAACAAAGGTTTACGAATATTCTAAGATATTTTTACAGTATTTAACCGTGGCTGACCATGACTTTTCCCAGTATTGATTTATTAGCAATTCGTCAGGGTGAGATAAAAGATTTAGCGGGCATGAATTTGGCAGGGGCTGATTTAGCGGGTGCAGACCTAGCAGGGGCGAATTTACGGGCAAATTTACGCGGTGCTGACCTGACAGGGGCAAATTTAAGGGGAGCAGATTTTCGTAATGCCGATTTACGCGGGGCAATTCTCCTCGATGCGATCATGACTGGGGCAAGTTTGGCCGGCGCTTTTTTAGCCGGGGCGGTTTTTAATCATCTAGATTTGTCCGGGGCGGATTTTCGCGGTGTCGATGGCCGGGGAGTGAGTTTTGTCGGGGCGATTTTAACCCAAGCGGATTTTACTAGCGCTAATCTTTCTGGGGCAGATCTGTCGGCAACTGATTTAGAGGAAGCAATTTTTTTCGGGGCGGTTTTACGGGGAACAAATTTTACTGATGCCAATCTTCTTTGTGCTAGTTTAACCTCGGCAGTAACCACGGGGGCAATTTTCGATCGAGCTTGTTTAGAAGGGACAGGATTAACCTAAATGGCTGATAGATAAAAGAAGATGAGTTTCTAATTAGTTGCTGGAACCTGATCTAGATTGAAAAATCTTACTCATTCCCCTGTTTATCGGCCTCCATAGCTCCAGCTATTCTGAACCATTTAACACCTTTGCTGCCCTGGATCTTCTTCTTGACCAAATTTATCAAGTTTTTGCCATTCTCGACCGGAAAATTTAATTTAATTGTCCGGGTAATCAGTCCAGTTATTGAAGAATTTTACCCAACCAATTAAGCAATCAATCTACTTCCTTAAGGGAACCTAGAAGAAAAGACTATGCACAAAAATGATAGGATTGATTGATACCTAGCTGCCGTTAATCGCCCTCGATGAAACCTTTACGCCAACTTTACCACTATTTAAGTTTATTTTGCCTCTGTCTTCTTCTGACCGTGGGCTGTCAGTCCACTAATTCCAATTTACCCCAGGGAGATAGCGATCGCCTGATAATTGGGACAACCCTAAAACCGCGCTCGCTCGATCCTGCCGATAGTTATGAGTTAGCAGGACTTTTTATTATTTATAATCTCGGTGAAACTCTCTACACCTACGCCGAAGGAACCACTAATTTAAACCCTCTCCTTGCCACGGAATTACCCCAAATTAGCCCCGATGGTTTGACTTATACTATCCCAGTACGTCGGGGAGTTATCTTTCATGATGGCACGGTTTTTAACGCAGAGGCGATGAAGTTTTCCTTAGAAAGATTTATCAAAAATGGTGGCGAACCTTCCTTTCTTCTGCGGGATACAATTGATAGGATCACCGCCAGCAAAGAAGACGAAATTACTATTAAATTAACCAGACCTTTTGCCGCTTTTCCCGCTCTTTTAGCTTATCCCGGAGCCTGTGCGGTTTCACCAAAATTTTATCAAATTGGCGAGGGTAAATTCAAACCAGAAGAATTTATCGGCACAGGACATTATCAATTAAAAGCAGTTACTAGCGATTCTTTTAGTTTAGAAGCCTTTGATCGCTATTGGGGAGAACCAGCCAAAAATAAGGGAGTTAATGTGCAAATTTATCTCTCGAATCCTGCCAATTTATTCAACGGTTTTCAAACGGGAGCGGTGGATATTGCCTATCAATCTTTACTGCCTCCTCAAGTGAGAAAATTACGCACAGAAGCAGCCCAGGGAAAATGGCAAGCGATCGAATCTTCTGGAGCAGCAATTAACTTTATGAGCGTCAATCTCAAAAGTGAACCCACCAATAATATTTTAGTGCGACAAGCCATTGCTTCTCTAGTCGATCGAGATTTACTTAATGATCGCATTTTACAAGGTCAAGGCATACCTCTTTTTAGTCTCATTCCTACTACTTTTTCCGAGTCACAACCGGTGTTTAAAGAGCGCTATGGCAACCATAATATAGAGCAAGCCAAACAATTACTAAAAACTGCTGGTTATAGTCCAGAAAAACCCGCAATTGTAGAAGTTTGGCACTCCTCGGGATCGATCACTTCCAGCACTGTAGCGGCAGTGCTGAAAGCCCTATCAAAACGCGATTTAGATAATAGTATTCAATTTGAACCCAATAGTATCCTAGGAGCGGCATTTTTCCGTAATATTGGCCGGGGACTTTATACCACTGCCCTATCTAATTGGTATCCCGATTTTTTGGATGCAGATAACTATATTTATCCCTTTTTAGATTGTGCTAAAGGTTCCCCAGACACTGGCTGCGAAGAGGGAGGATCGCAAAGTCAAGGCTCATTTTTTTATAGTCAAGAAATGAATCAATTAATCGCACAATCCCGTCGGGAAAGTAACCCAGCCAAAAGAAAGCAAATTTTTGGCAAAATTCAAGAAATTCTCGCCGATGAAGTTCCCTATATTCCGCTTTGGCAAACCAAGGAATACGCTTTTGCTCGCAATGGCATCACGGGAGTTATCATCAATCCCAGTCAAACTTTTCCCTTTTGGACAATTGCCAAAAAATCCTGATAATTAATTATCAGTTATCAGATGTGAGTTTTCAGTTATCAGATGTGAGTTTTCAGTTATCAGATGTGAGTTTTCAGCTTACTGATTACTGTTTACTGTTTACTGTTCACTGAAAAAACTCCCCACTTCCTATTCCCTTCCTCATTCTCCATTTTCCTATGAAACTAACAGCAATGTCCTTTAATATTCGCTACGATAAACCCGATCCCGATGAGCGTAATTGGCGAGTAAGAAGGGAAGCAGTAGCGGCTTTAATTGCTCACTATTCTCCCGATATAATTGGTACTCAGGAAGCTCGCGCTAATCAATTATTGGATCTACACCGTTTATTGCCAAAATACCAAAGCTTAGGCAGCGATCGCAGGGGGACAGGATTAGATGAACATTGTGCGATTTTATATCAACCAAGTCGGTTAAAATGTTTAGAAATATACGAATTTTGGCTATCGGAAACTCCCGATATTATTGGCAGTATCACTGAAGCTTGGGGTAATCCTTATCCCCGCATGGTAACAGGTGCTAAATTTCGCACTCTTGAGGGGCAAACTTTGCAGTTTTATAACACCCATCTCGATTACTATAGCGACAAAGCTAAGGACTTAGGGGCTAAGTGCATACAAGAGCATTTTTGTCAACTAGATTTGACAAAAGATTACCTATTTTTAACGGGTGATTTTAATGTTAATTCTCAGCAATTACCCCGTCAGATTTTAACTCAACCTCTCCAGTCAGAAATTAAATTAAAGGACGCTTTAGCAGATTTGGAATTAGCCGAACAAATGAGCTTTAATAATTACACTGATAACCCTTATTTAGCCATCGATACAATTTATTATGATAGCCGTTTGCAGTTAGATTGGGCAAAAGTCGATCGTTCTCGTTGGTTGAATCTTATTCCTTCCGATCATTATCCCGTAATTGCTGCTTTTACCTTGCCCTAAAAATAGATTATTTTTGTATTTAGCAAATATATAGAGGCTGAAAGCTTCAGCAGGCTCTGGTGATTCGATGGTTAAATTTGTTCAGTTTTTTAAACGGCAAAAAAATTAACAAACAATAAGCGCAAGCCTGGCCAGATATAGATCTATTCCAATGGCGAAACCAATAATAATTATAGCGTTTCTGATTCACAAGAGGTACATTGCCGATCCTGAGCAGCTTAATCAGCAAAGGTTTAAGTGTGCCGCACATATGCGAGAACCGCTATATTCCCAAAAACTTAAGATTTATTTACGTTTTTAAAGGGCAGTAATTACCGCATTTGTGTTATAATAATAATAACAATTTCTTAACCGAGGAAAAATTTATGAGCATCGAAGACAAAATGAAGGCGGCTGCCAAAAATGTCGAGGGGAAAGTACAATCGGCTGCTGGAGAATTAACTGGCGACGAGAAAATGAAAGCAGAAGGAGAATTAAAGCAGGTACAAGCAGCGGCAATGAACGTGGCAGCTGATGTCAAAGATAAGGCAGAAAATTTGTTGGAGGACATGAAAAACGCCGCCCAGGACGCAATCGAAAACATTAAAGACAAAATTAACTGAACGGGATTAAAATCATGATTAATGTCATTTCTTGGATAATTTTGGGCTTTATTGCTGGTGCGATCGCAAAAGCTATTTATCCTGGGCGACAGGGGGGTGGTATTTTGGCCACGACTTTGCTAGGAATTATCGGGGCTTTTGTGGGGGGAACTCTGTTAAATTTGATTCAAACTGGCAGTTTTGCCCTAGCGGGTTCTACCTTAAGCATACCGGGCATTTTTGTCGCTATTCTCGGTGCGATCGTGTTTATTTTCCTCTGGGGATTAGTCACGACTTCCCGTCCTGACTAATAGTCTTAACTCCTGTTTATTTGATTAATTCCACCCCATCTTTGCCGTCAATATCTTGTAGATAAACTTTTACCTGTTCCTCGGCTGCGGTGGGTAGTTTTTTGCCTGTAAAATCCGGGTGAATTGGTAATTCCCGATGACCACGATCAACTAACACTAATAAGCGGATTTTTTGCGGTCTGCCATACTCAATAATAGCATTGAAAGCGGCGCGGATCGTGCGACCTTTATAGATAACATCATCGACTAAAATCACAGTTTTTCCCGTGACATCTAGGGGCATTTTGGTTTTAGCAGGAGTGCGGGTTTTAATGCGATCGAGATCGTCGCGATAGAAGGTAATATCGATCGCTCCCACGGGAACTTTTACCCCTTCTAAGCTTTCAATTTGACTAGCAATTAAATTAGCTAAAGGCACTCCTCGCGTGTAGATACCGATCAAAATCAAATTATGCAAATCGCCACTTTTTTCGATAACTTCGGAAGCTAAACGGGTAATAGTGCGACGAATTTCGTCAGCCGAGAGAATTTCAATTAACTGTGGAGTCATAATTTTCCAAGACAAGAGGGGATAGGGGATAGGGAAATTTTTACTTCAATTTTCCTTTAAAACCATCTCTATCATTAAAGAATATAATTATTTTCACTTACCTATTTTACCTCGATCGCTCATGAGTGATGAATTATTGCCAAAATCTGCCCTAGAATTAGCCCAACTGATTCGCACTAAACAAATCTCCCCCCTAGAATTAACCCATTTATACCTCGACAGAATTGAGAAATTTGACTGTCAAATTGGTAGTTTTGTCCATGTCGCTGGGGAAAGCGCCCTAGCAACCGCCAGCGCCCAAACGGAACAATTAAGTCAAATCGCCGATACTGCCGAATTACCGCCTTTTTTTGGAGTTCCCACCGCCATTAAAGACTTAAATGCCGTCGCTGGAATGCCCGTTAGTTACGGAGTCGCCGCCCTCCGGGGAAATATTGCCCAGTACGATGAAGGAATCGTCACCAGAATCAAAAGGGCGGGTTTTATCCTTCTGGGCAAAACTGCCACTTCCCAACTAGGTTCCTTTCCCTACACCGAAAATCCGGGTTTTTTGCCGACTCGTAACCCCTTCAACCGCGATTATACCGCAGGAGGTTCTAGTGGCGGGGCAGCGGCAGCTGTAGCGGCGGGTTTCTGCCCGATTGCCCAGGGTTCCGACGGTGGCGGTTCGGTGCGTACTCCGGCGGGTTGTTGCGGTTTGGTGGGGATAAAACCCAGTCGCGGGCGCGTTTCCTATGCCCCGGTGGGAGAATTTCAAAGCGGTATCGCCACTAACGGCACTCTTTCTAAGACGGTGGCAGATGGGGCGGCGCTGCTTACCGTGATTTCGGGCTATACGACGGGCGATCCCTACTGGCTACCCGATCCAGCCTTTTCTTTCCTAGAAGCCACCAAAAGAGGCGTAAAACCCCTAAGAATCGCTTTTTCTACTTCCATATCCCCCTTCGGCGAAGCGGCTTCCGTCTATAAAAATGCTGTTATCGAGACGGCTAAAAATTTAGAGGACATGGGGCATCATTTAACGGAGTATTCTCCCGATTTACAGGCTTTAATCGCTCCTTTTAGCCTTATTTGGCAAGCGGGTACGGCGGCGACGGGAATTCCGAAGGAGTTATTAAGTCCCCTTAATCAATGGTTATTAGACAATTCTGGCAGCGCTGGGGAATACCTGCAAGCGGTGCGGCAGATGCACGTTATTTCGCGGCAAATTGTGGCGATATTTGATAATTTTGATGTCTTACTTTTGCCCATTTTCCTACATCAACCCCCCGGAATTGGTGAGTGGGAAAATTTACCACCGGAAGAAGCGGTTAATAAGATGATTGGTTGGATTGCCCCTTCTCCCATTGCTAATGCGAGTGGTTTACCCGCGATTGCTTTACCCACAGGAGTGGATAGTCAGGGTTTACCCGTGGGAATTCAGTTAGTTGGTAAACCTGCCGATGAAATCACTTTGTTAGGTTTATCGGCACAATTAGAGGCAGCTAATCCTTTCGGTTTGATGGCTAATTTTAACTAGCAAGACTTTCGGTAAATTGGGGAATGGAAGCGATAAGTTTACGGGTGTAATCACTTTGGGGAGAGTTAATAATTTGGTTAGCTGTACCCATTTCCTCAATTTTACCTTTATTCATCACCATAATGCGATCGCTCATAAATCTGACAACACTTAAATCGTGGGAAATAAAGATATAAGTGAGATTAAATTCCTGCTGTAATTCTTTGAGTAAATTTAAGACTCCCGCTTGCACGGAAACATCCAAAGCAGAGACAGATTCATCACAGATAATAAACTGAGGATTTAAGGCTAAAGCGCGAGCAATACACACCCTTTGTCGTTGTCCTCCTGATAGTTGATGGGGATAGCGATCAAACCAATTAGGATCAAGTTTAACTCGTTCTAATAAATATTCTACTCGTTCACGTTGCTTTTGGGAATTGCCGCCAGTATGATGAATAACCAGCGGTTCTAAAATTGCTTTACCAATGGATAAACGGGGATTCAGGGAGTTGTAGGGATTCTGGAAAACTATCTGTAATTCCCGTCGCAGTAATCTTAATTTTGGATCGCTGGGGTTTAATTTAGCGAGATTTTCTCCTCGGAAATAGATATTTCCAGAAGTGGCAGGAATTAAGCGCAGAATTGTCCTTGCTAGGGTTGATTTCCCGCAGCCCGATTCACCGACTAAACCGAGGGTTTCCCCCTGTTTAACGGTAAAACTGATCTGATCTACGGCATTAAAAAAGGTCTTTACTTGCCCGAAAACTCCCTTAACTGGAAATCTAACCGATAAATTTTCTACCGATAAAATATTCTCGTGATTCTGTAAACCTTCAATTCTGCTTTCTTCCTCTTGGAGAGTAATAAATTTAACTGCCGGTGGAGTAATTTCCTGTAATTCAATAATCTTACCTTGAGAGTCTTTTTCCACTTGTAAAAAATCGCTGACGGTGGGCAATTTTTCGGGACGAGAGTTTAAGCGTGGACGACAGGCAAGTAAACCTTTTGTGTAGGGATGTTGGGGATAATTTAATACTTCTTCTTTAGTTCCCTGTTCGACAATTTCTCCTTGATACATCACGACAATTTGATCGGCAATTTCGTTAATAACTCCTAGATCATGGGAGATAAAAACCATTGACATTTCTCGATCGCTTTTACACAAATCTCGTAATAATCTTAATATTTCTGCTTGGACAGTCACATCTAAAGCGGTGGTTGGTTCATCGGCAATTAATAGAGTAGGATTACAAGAAATCGCCATGGCAATCATTACCCTTTGTAATTGTCCCCCCGATAATTCGTGAGGATAACGCTTAAGAATTACCTCTTTTTGTTCCTGAATATAAGTTCTAATTTTTTCTCTGACATGACCCTTATTTTCTAAGGGAAAAGTTTCTATATACTTCTCCTCTAACTGTTCATCACTGGGTAATAAGCGCACTTCTTGCAGTAGAGAGATTGCTTGATTTTTTGCCTGTTCAGTGCTGACTTTTTGATGCAGTAAAATTGCTTCGGTAATTTGAAACTCGATGTTATAAACTGGATTAAGAGAACTCATTGGTTCTTGGAAAATCATCGCCATTTCTCCCCCGCGATAATAACGCAATTCTTCTGGGGGAATAGATAATAAATCTACTGCTTGCATTGACTGACCTTTTGCCGGACGAAAGCAAATTTCTCCCCCGGTAATTTTTCCCGGAGAGGGAACCAGTCCCATGAGTGCGAGGGAGGTGACGGATTTTCCCGAACCCGACTCCCCCACACAACCGAGAACTTGACCTTTCTGCAAGCTAAAACTAATGTTATTAACGGCGACTGTTGTTCTTTTGTGATTAGAAAATTCAACGGTGAGATGGCGAACGTCGAGAACTTTGTTATCCATAGCTCTTTAACTGGTGAAACCTAGCATCATCTTAACCTAAGTTGTCAATTTTAACTATATAGCAGTTATCTTATTGGTGAGATGGGAAGTTTTCCTTACCCAATCAGGTTACACTTCATCTTGATGAGAAACGCTATATTCATCTTCACTCATCAACAAATAACACTAAATCCTGTTATTAAAGAATGATTATTTATTCACTCTATTGCCTATTGCCTTTTGCATGAGTGCCTCTCCTCATAAGTAGCCTATACTCAACGTATTTAGTATAACAGGTGAGCTTTTTTTAGCTACAAGAAGACCCAGAGAATAGGGAGGCTAAAGTGTTGAAAGTATCATCAATATTTAAAACTAAACCTTTTGCTGTCCGGTTATCCCATAAGAGTTAAGGATAAACACAAAGGCACAAAGAACACAAACAGAAAGACAGATTCGATTTACTGATAAATATAGCTTTTTCTGTTTAAAAACCGTCCAAAAAAGGAATAGAGCCTGAAACTCTATTCCTGAATCAAAATTTTCAGTTAATTTTTAACCCTATACCAGCGCAGAAGTCAAAGCTTCTTTGAGGATAGCGACTTTATCGGTTTGTTCCCAGGGTAAATCGAGATCATTGCGACCAAAATGACCATAAGCGGCCACCTCTTGGTAAAAACGCTCGCCTCTTTCACTGGGTAAACCGCGCAGGTTAAAGGTTTGGATAATACCGGCCGGACGGAGTTCAAAGTATTTATTGATTAAGTCCAGAATCACATCATCAGCGACTTTGCCAGTGCCAAAGGTTTCCACGAAGAGACTCACCGGACGAGCTACCCCAATCGCATAACCCACTTGAATCTCGCACTTATCGGCCAAACCAGCAGCGACGATATTTTTGGCCACATAACGGCAAGCATAGGCCGCGGAGCGATCGACTTTGGTAGGATCCTTACCGGAGAAAGCGCCGCCACCGTGACGAGAATAGCCACCGTAGGTATCGACGATAATTTTCCGTCCCGTTAATCCCGCGTCGCCTTGGGGTCCACCAATGACGAATTTTCCGGTGGGATTAACCAGATAACGGGTATTGGCATCGGGTTTAATCTCTAAATCGCTGAAGACCGGCTGTACTACCGCTTCCCAGAGATCACTTTTAATCTTTTGTTGGACGAGATCATTATCGGTGATATCGCCGATAGTAGCATCGTGTTGGGTAGAAACAAGGATAGTATCGATACCCACGGGACGACCATCTTCATAAATGACCGATACTTGCGTTTTACCGTCGGGACGCAGATAGGACAGTTCACCCGTTTTTCTGACTGCCGCTAAACGGCGAGCGATGCGGTGGGCTAAACTAATCGGTAAGGGCATAAATTCGGGGGTTTCATTGCAAGCGAAACCGAAGACAATACCCTGGTCTCCCGCACCAATTTTATCGAGTTCATCATTGCTGAGAAGTTCGCGATTTTCCTGAGCAGCCGTGACCCCCTGGGAAATATCGGGAGATTGTTCGTCTAAAGCGACTAAAACGGTGCAACTATTCGAGGAAAAGCCGTTATCTGCGTTGATATAGCCGATTTCAGCGATTTTCTTGCGAACTAAATCGACGAAATGAACCTGTGCTTTCGAGGTGATTTCACCAGTAATCAAGACTAACCCTGTATTGACAACCACTTCAGCCGCTACACGACTGTGGTCATCTTGGGATAACAGAGCATCGAGAATAGTATCGGAAATCTGGTCACAAATTTTATCGGGATGTCCCTCTGTCACCGATTCGGAGGTGAACAAATAACGTTTAGACAAGTGATGTCCCTCATATGGTAGTACATTTGAACGCAAAAAGATTCCAAGAAATCTTTGATCATATAGTGTAACAGGGAATTTGTAGAGATCGAGTATGTTCAATAAGAAACCGCCCGAACATTGTCCGGACGGAGTGTGGTGTGAGGAGTGAACGGAAACTTTCGTCTCCGCTAATTCCATTGTAGATGACAACTTAGAATCTTGAGCGATTTGAAACAAACTAGCCCAAAAAATTTTTATTTCTTGAAGGGGTTGACTAATGCCCGATCCCCTTCTCGATGATGTAGCCTGATTAATAGAGGTCGCAGAGCTATACGGAAAGATTTTGACATCCTCACCGCCGTAAACGGACGGTGATTCCCAAACCTCACGATTTAGGTTTCTGCTTCTTTCCCTTGCGGGGTTCCGCACCTGCCTTAACAGAGTAAATCTGTTCTGGTCTTATGGTCGCTCTACAGACT
>NZ_JADBTZ010000184.1:0-8852 GCF_020245885.1 Microcystis sp. M165S2
AAGGCCGAATTTGAAGTCTTTTCTGAACGAAACCCCCTACTATCTGTTGTCAAGGTTCAGTTTTTAGCTTGGTTATCGCTTTTTCCATTGTAGCTTAAAGCCGTCCTAAAAGGACGGGGTTTTAACCCAAATTTTCGATAAAGACCTTAAATATATGAAAGTCAGTAGATGGACAGTGCCAGTTTTTGCGGATATACGCCAAAGACTGGCACTAATGTTTTAACGAAAACTTCCTGCTAAGTAAATGGGTGGAATTAAACATAAGATGAACGTAGGTTGGGTTGAAGTATGAAACCCAACGTCTGCATGGGTTACTACCCGTCCTACAAATAATTGTGCCTCCCTACTTATAATTTAGCCAAATTGTGAGATACTACGAAAGGATTTCTTAGTTAATTCTCCCTGGCTTCACTCTATATATGAATCGAGATTCTTCCCTGCTATCATCCTCCTCGGTTGCGGAATTCAAGCGCAATTCCTTTGATTTGGAGTCACACCTACAAAACTTTTTACAATTAGACCAAGAAATTTTACAAGCAAAATTAGCGATAGCAAAAGATTCCTTAGCGGCCTTAGCTCATCAAGACTTTTCTTGGACAAATCCAGATTATTTCTATCAGGAAAAAGTCAAAGAAAACTATTTATTTGAATTATCTGCTTGGCATTTATCCAGTCAAGAATATATCGGGGAAACCCTGAGATTAATTGATGATCACGGTAGCGGAAAAGTCTTAGATTTTGGTGGCGGAATCGGTACTCATGCCCTGGCTGCCGCAATGAATTCTGGGGTTGAACAGGTGATCTATTGCGATATTAATCCCCTACATCATGAATTTGTTCGCTTTCGTGCCAAGCAATTAAATCTCGATCCTAATAAGCTCTCATTCTATACGGAAATTCCCGAACAGCTAAAATTTGACACGATTATCTGTTTGGATGTCATCGAGCATTTGCCCTCACCCACGGTCCAACTTAAAAAGTTTTATGACTGGTTAAACCCGGGAGGAAAGCTAATTATTAACTGGTATTTTTTCAAAGGATTTAATCAAGAATATCCCTTTCATCTCGACGATCCCAAAATTATTGAGAGCTTTTTTCAAACCCTACAAAAAGATTTCCTAGAGATTTTTCATCCCTATCACATTACCGTACGCTGTTATCGAAAAAATCAATCATTGCCGCAAGAAGAGCAACCCAGAGGATGATAGAAAAGTTAGAATTACCCTTGCAACTATGACCCTAGATATTATCCCCGAAGGCGAAGAACGCAAAGTGGAAGCTGTCAGTAGTGCCGCCATTGATGGTGCGCCGATCGCCTATATTGTCGTCTTAGCGGCCATTGTCACTACCCTTTCTTTTATTCCCTTCTCCATTGTCCTCGCTTCCGGCGGTAGTATGCCCCTCAGTCAAGCGGTTTTTCCCCTCTTGGGTTGGTTACTCGGCCCGATCGCTGGAGCGATCGCTAGTGGCATTGGGTCCTTAATTGGGGCTTTCCTTGCCCCCTACACGGCAGGAATTCCCGCTATTTCGGTCTTTGGGGCAATTATATCCAGTTTTGTGGCGGGAACGATGGTTTTAGGCAAAAAACGCCGTTATTGGTGGTTAGGATTAACGTTAATTTTTCTGATTCCCCTGTTTATCTACGCTAACCGGGCGATCGGACTGAACGGCATTTCGCCACGAATCTTTATCGCTGGGGCTTTCGTCGATTGGTCAGCTTTGGTATTATTTATCCTACCAACCTGGACTCTTTTTACCCATTGGATCAAAGGTAGCAATTTGGCCCTAGTAGCGGCGGGAATTTTTGGCGGGACTTGGACCGCCAGCGGCCTCTCCCATTTAGGGGCCGTCGCCATTACCTACTCGATTTTTAACTGGCCCGAAGAAGTCTGGATCGCTTTAATTCCGATCATTCCTGTAGAAAATCTGATTCGTTCCCTCGTCGGTATGGTGATCGGTTGTGGTGTGATTGCCGGTTTACGGGCGATCGGTCTGGTTAAATCAAGAGAGGCGATCTACTAAGTAGGAAGTTTTCCTTTTGGGGGGTCGGGTGTCGGGACGGACGCAAAGGCAAGAATTGCCCCGTTGCGTCCAACCCCGCAGGAAAAAAAGAGGACTAGCGTTTTAGCCAACTCATCATCGCTCGTAGATCTTGACCAACTTCTTCGATCGAATGTTCTGCCTCTTGACGACGCATAGCGGTGAACCCCGGTTTACCTGCTTGATTTTCGAGGACAAACTCTCTGGCGAATTGTCCGGATTGAATTTCCCCGAGGATTTTCCGCATTTCGGCCTTAGTCGCTTCCGTCACCACCCGCGGACCGCGAGTGTAGTCACCGTACTCGGCTGTATTGGAAATACTATCGCGCATTTTGGCTAAACCGCCCTCGACGATCAGATCGACGATCAGTTTTACCTCGTGTAAACACTCAAAATAGGCTAATTCGGGCTGATAACCAGCTTCCACGAGGGTTTCAAAGCCAGCTTTAATTAAAGCACTTAAACCGCCGCATAATACTGCCTGTTCGCCAAAAAGGTCGGTTTCTGTTTCCTCGCGGAAAGTGGTTTCCAAAACCCCAGCCCGAGTGCCACCGATACCTTTAGCGTAGGCCATCGCCCGCTCGCGTGCTTGGCCGGTAGCATCTTGATAGACGGCGAATAAACAGGGGACTCCTTGACCTTGTTCGTAGGTGCGACGGACGAGATGGCCCGGTCCTTTGGGTGCGACCATAACCACATCGACATTATCCGGGGGAACCACTTGACCAAAATGAATATTAAAGCCGTGGGCAAAAGATAACACCTTGCCTGCGCTTAAATTCGGGGCAATTTCGTTGAGATAAATCGTTTTCTGCACTTCATCCGGTAAGAGGATCATGATCCAGTCGGCAATTTTAGCGGCTTCGGCCACATCATAAACCGGAATACCGGCTTCTTTGGCTTTGATTGCCGATTTACTGCCGGGATATAGACCAACAATCACATTAACGCCACTATCCTTGAGATTTAATGCGTGGGCATGACCTTGGGAACCATAACCAATAATAGCGATCGTTTTTCCCGCTAATAAATCTAAATTGGCATCCTCATCATAGTACATTCGTGCCATCGAAATCGCTCCTTAACTTCTTTTGTCACTGTGCAAACTCCTAATTATACGGGAAAATCACGCCCGTCAGAAGCATTTGATCGCCGGTTTCCTGGAGTCAGGAAAAAATAGTGCCTAGAAAAATTGAAATTTTCTCTAGATAATTGGGTATTCTAACTAGGCTTGGCTAAATAAATCTAAAAACCTTGTTGGATAATATCTTTAGGCTTTTTTGAAATCAAAAAGTGCCAGCCCTTGCAGTGATCGGGGGGGGAAATTAGGGACTTTTTCCCTGAAAATTAGGTAATTGACCCTCTGAAAATGGGTAAAACCCTACACCCCACACCCCACACCCTGCCACCACCGAAAAACTTTTTGCCGCAAACCCTAACTAGGTTTTTTGTCTAGACTTGGTTCTTTCACCAAAATTGATTACAATGTCACCATCAATAGGCACTTCCTCTCCTCTCCTCTCACCCAGTTAAGATTAACCTCGATCTGAACACAGATAATCGGGTTAGTACTTAATGCCGAAATAGCTTCTCTTCTTCTCGATTTTTACCTTTTCTGGGTAATTTACCCAGTCAGGATCGTTTATAGACTGATTTACTGCCTTGATCGACCCTAGATAAAATCAGGTCAAAAAATTATTGGCTTTGTTAATCACTAATTCTCTTAGAGCTGCCCAGGAAAATCTATGGTAAGTTTTTTTAAAAAGCTATTGACAAAAAAACCTCAAGGTGTTGGGTTAGAGATCACCCCGGAGCGTATTAACATAGCTCAGATCACCAAACAGGGACAAAATTATAAATTAGTTAAATGTTGTTCGTCGGATATCCCGGAAGGCATCTTTGAGGAGGGAAAAATCGTCGATTCCCCCGCTTTAGCGGAATTAATCCAAGAAGTCCTCAAGGAAAATAAAATTAACAGCAAACGAGTCGCTACTGGTGTGCCGATGCGCGAGTCAATTATCCGGATTATCCCCATTCCCTCGGAATTGGACGATCAGGAATTGCGAAATCTGGTCTTAAATCATGAGGCTAGTTTATACCTTCCCTATCCTCGCGAGGAAGTGGATCTCGACTACCAAAAACTCGGCTACTTTCAGGATGAAGACGGGATCGAAAAAGTACAAGTATTATTAGTTGCTACTCGTCGGGAGATTACCGATGCCTATATGGAAACCTTCCAACAGGCAGGATTACAGGTAGATGTGCTAGAAATTAATAGTTTTGCCCTAATTCGGACGATTCGCGAGCATTTGCGACAGTTTAGTTCCAATGAAGCCGCCGTTATTGTTGATATAGAATTTGATAACACGGAAATTGCCATCGTGGTTGACGGCGTTCCCCAATTTTCCCGCACTGTCCCCATCGGCACTTTTCAGCTACAAAATGCCCTCTCCAGGGCGATGAATTTGCCCACCTCCCGCAGTCCTGAGATTCTTTTGGGGATGACAATTCCGATTATTGCCTTTGATAGTCTTAGCACCAATACCGGCACTTCCGGGGCCCCTACTAACGCCGGGATGACGGCAGTGATGCGCGTTTTAGGGGAATTAACCGATGAGTTACGGCGATCGATTAATTTCTATCTTAACCAAAGTGATGAACTGGAAATCGTCCAGTTACTTTTAGCCGGTCCTGGGGGCGGTTTAGCGCAACTAGACGAATACTTTACTCAACGTCTCAGCGTCCCCGCCATGGCAATCGATCCGATCGCATCACTGAACTTAGATACAACTCAAGAGATTCCTAATATCGAAAGACCTGGATTAGGAACAGTTCTCGGTTTAGGATTACGGGAGGTATAGACAAAAATTATGTATAGTCTTGACGTTAATTTTCTTAAGGATCGCCATCTCCAGCAAACGGGCAAAGGAACAACCCCCGCGGCCAAGATTTCCACCGCTATTAACCTGCGTAAACAAACACCCCTGTTGATCGGTGTGGGAGTGGGGGCCGGATTATTGACACTGACGGGATTACTCGGTTTAATCGTCGGTTGGCAAACCAGCGAAACTCAGGCCAAAATTCAGCAACTGGACGCGGAATTAGGTCAACTGCAAGCCCAAAGCAAAAAGCTAGAAGACCTGAGAGCGCAATTAACGGCAGTAGAAGGAGAAAATCAATCTCTGGTAACTGTATTCAATCAGATTAGGCCTTGGTCAGCCATTCTTCAAGAAATTCGCCAACAAACTCCCCCTAGCGTCCAGCTAACCAGTGTGCAGCAGGTGGAGGTTCCCGCTGCCCCAGATCAAGGGCAACCGAATCCAGCTACTCAGTTAAAAATCAGTGGTTTTGCCAGTAGTTACGAAGCAGTAAATGATTATCTCTTAACCCTGCAAGCTTCTCCTTTTTTACAGGGCAAGAAAACCGCGATCGAAAGTGCTGCCCTAGCCGATTTACCCGTACAGGTGGCTAATAAGTACAAAAATATTAATGTTACTTTCCCCCAAGCGGTTCAATTTGTGATCACCGCCCAATTAAGTGATACTCCCGCTACTCAACAACTGCTCAATCTTACCCGGAATGGAGCACTCGGAGTTGTCACTAGGATTAATACTCTCAAACGCCAAGGAGCCATTCAACCATGACCTTTACCGAAGAATTTGAAGATCGGGAATTAGAGGAATTTGAAGAGTATCCTATCGCTTTCGGGATAACTTTTACTCCCCGCAATAGTGGCATCGCTGCTGGTGTGGTGGGTTTACTAGGTTCTTTCTATCTGCTTTTTAACTGGGTGATGCCCGCTTATAATACCTTGCAACAGTTGCAAAACGATGCAGCGGGCAAACAACAACAGTTAGATCAACAAAAAAGCGGTCTGAGAGCCTCCGAATTCCAAACAATCGAGAGTCAGTTGCAAGAAAAAAAAGCTATTAAACAGCAAATACTCGCGCTTTTTGCCAAAGAAAAGGACTTAAGCACGATTCTCTTAGATATTAGTAATATCTTTAAGTCTCGCAATGTTAAGCTGATTAGCTTCCAACCCCAAGGACTAGAACCAGTGGTGGTTTCCGATGGTTCCCTCGGGAGCGCGGTTAATAATAAGCTCAAACGTCAAACTCTGAACGTCAAGATCGAAGGGAACTATGCTAACACTCAAGAGGTTATTCGGGATTTAGAAAGATTACAGCCGCTCATTTTGCTAAATAGTCTCAATACCCAGATAGAAAAGGAAGGATCGGCGGTTAAAGTGGTTAGTACCGGCAACAATAAAGCCACTATCGTTCCCCAAGGCGATAAACCCGTTACTACCACCTTTCTTCTCGATGTGATTATTCCTCTCAATGCCGAAGAATTAGCGAAATTAGCACCGCCACCCCCCGCCGCTGGTCAACCCCCCGCCGCTGGTCAACCCCCCGCTAGTCCGCCCCGATAATAGTCTTCAATCCGGTGTGAGTATTGCGTTTTTTGTCCGTTGAATCCCGTAATTGTTGAGGAGTGAAGTTAAAGTGAATCCGTCCCGCTATGCCCTGTTTATCCCCCAAATTGCCTCGTTTTTATTGATGGCTCCCCTGAGCGCTTTGGCCGAAACCCCCATTTCCTTCCATGGTTCAGAGTTAAAATCCCCTACATTAAAAGTTGAATTTTGGCAAGAGTTTAGTCAAGAAAATTTACAAAAGTCGCCAAATCAGCTTGTCCCTTCAAGCGCAGCCGTACAAAAGGAAATCAGCGATCGCATTTTAGCTAGTGAAAAACTGCTCGCCCAAAGTGCGCCCCTTGTCCCCAACCCGGAAATTATCATTCAAGGCGCACCCCAAGCCCCCGGTGTTCCCACCCTACCCCGGGCCGTTGCCCCACCGGTGGGAGATATTGCCATCTCTAACATCGATGCTAGTGCCGAAAAGGTCAAATTCGAGCCTAATATGACTGTACCTCGCATTTTACTGCGGGAAGCTTCCGCTAGAGAAGTGTTAATGACCCTTGCTAACTATGCCGGTTATAACGTCGTTTTCACCAGCGCCCAGGGGGAAGCGAACGCCACCTCTCAGACAGTTTCCTTGGAATTTACTAACGAATCGGTGGAAAACATTTTTAACGCCGTATTGTTAATTTCCGGACTCCAGGCTAACCGTCAGGGTAAAACCATCTTTGTCGGGGCGCAATTACCCCAAGGGGCGCGTAATCTGATTAGCCGCACCCTGCGTCTCAATCAAGTTAAAGCCGTTAATGCCGCCATTTTCCTCGCCACCCAAGGAGCGGAATACCAGCGTTTAGTTACCCAAACCGAGGATATCGTCGATCCCCTCACCGGACGAGTAACCGGTCGCCGGGATGTTCCTGCCACCCTAGAGGCACTAACACCCCAAAACACAGAAGGATCAAAAGCTGCCTTACTTTTAACTGGTTTAAGAATTGCCGCCGATGATCGCCTTAATTCTATCAATTTAATCGGCGAACCCCGACAAGTCCAAATCGCCACATCTTTATTAACCCAACTGGATGCTCGTCGCCGTCAGGTGGTGGTTAATGTGAAAGTTATCGATGTCAACCTGCTCAATACAGACCGCTTTAACAGTAGTTTTTCCTTCGGTTTTAACGATGGTTTCTTCGTTCAAGATAACGGGGCAGCAGTGCTGAACTTTGGTAATATGAACCCACCCAGTAGCTCAACTGTATCCAGGCCGGGGGCTTTTGCACAGCCTGTTGTACCGATTTTTGATATCATATCGGGTACGGGGACAGCAGAAATTCAAAATTTTATTGACATTCAGAATGGTGCTCCCTTTGGCCGTGTTAACCAGGGACCCAATGACTTTTCAGGGGGTCTAACACCCTACTCGCGCCCTAGTTTTGGTCGGATTAGTAATCCTTTTCAGCCCGGATTGAGTGAATTTACTCCTGGTGAACCAGCCACGTTCAATCCCATCACCGGAGTCACTACACCCCCTAAACCACCTGTCTTCACCTACGAACCCCCGACCCTCTTCCAATATCCCCAAAAATTCCTGATGACCCTGCAAGCCTCAATTCAGACAGGAAATGCCAAGATTCTCACCGATCCCTCCCTAGTGGTGCAGGAAGGTCAACAGGCCACCGTTAAGCTCACCGAGAAAGTGCTAGAAAGTGTGCGGACGGAAGTAGATCCTCTCAGTGGCGTACGCACCACTACCCCCGTCCTGGCCGATGCTGGATTAACTTTAGCGGTAAACGTCGATCAGGTGGATGATAACGGCTTTATTTCCCTGTCGGTTAGCCCTACCATCGCCTCTCCGGGGTCTCCAATTCAATTTAATAGCGGTGGTCTCACAATCAACACCCTTACCCCTCTGATTCGTCGGGAATTGACTTCTGGTTTAATTCGTCTCCGGGATGGACAGAGTTTAATTCTTTCCGGCATTATCCAAGAGCGCCAACAGAGTTCTGAGACAAAAGTGCCGATTTTAGGCGATATTCCCATTTTAGGGGCTTTATTCCGCAGTCGTACCAATCGCAACGATCGCTCGGAGGTGATTATTCTCCTCACTCCCAAAATCATCGAGGATACGGCCACCTCTACCCTCGGCATCAACTATCAACCGGGCCAAGATGCGGCGGAAATGCTTCAGCGTCAAGGTTTCCCCGTACAACCGCGACAGTAATCAGTAATCAGTTATATAGGGTTTGCTGAATAATGGTAAAAACCTTACAGGAAAGGGCTTTTAGCTTGATTGAGAGCTTCCCAAATGCACTTAAATCTGCGCTTAATCGCTCAAAACCCTTGCATCTTCTCTCCTTAGTGCTAATGTACCGTAAGATTGAGCAACTGCCAACCTCAC
>NZ_JADBTZ010000185.1:0-12750 GCF_020245885.1 Microcystis sp. M165S2
CCCATCCCCCAACCCCCATCCCCCAACCCCCAACCCCCACCGAAAAACTTTTTCAGCAGACCCTATTTAGACCGTGTAGCTGAATACTGGAGCGATGCTTGTGCCAATTTACCCAGTTATCAACACTTTGTTGAGTGGATTCCTGCCACTTTGATTCCTTTATCTCAAGCATTGCTGCTGATGCGTTTCAAAAAAGTTTTGAATTGGTGTACCAAGATTGGCCATCTCAAAACTTTAAAAACCGCGAAAGCCTTCAATTTTTTTTAGGGATTGTAACATGAGTGATTACCCCAGATTTTCAGTTATTAAATCTAGTTTATCTCAACCGAAGAAAACACCTCAATTAACGACAGAGCAGCACCATAGCGATACCGATACCTAAGCTTAAACCGACCAGCACTTGAAAAGGAGTATGACCAATTAATTCCTTTAAACGTTCCTCGTTAAATTCCTTGCCCTCCTGGAACATTTCATCGATAATTTGATTGAGAATCCGGGCTTGTTTTCCCGCTGCCTGACGCACTCCAGCCGCATCATACATAACAATAACCGCAAAAAGCACTGCGATCGCAAATTCGGGACTAGACCAACCCATCTGTAATCCTACCCCAGTAGCCAAGGCCCCCACCAGCGCCGAGTGAGCGCTAGGCATTCCTCCCGACGAGACTAGATAGCGCAGACTCACCTTACCATCGCGGATTAACTCAATCAGCGCTTTTAGTCCTTGGGCAGTGAAACAAGCTAAAAGAGAGACTAGCAGTATTTGATTGTGTAACACCTGCTGGAAGTCCTGCATAATCTCATTCGTTTAATTTAATTTTTACGATTAACAATATACTCGGCGATGGCCCGTAAAGGTTCAGCGGCCTCATCGTAGCCACTCAATTCACCGATGGCACTATCTATTAACTGTTGAGCTTGCTGGCGGGACCCTTCTATCCCCCAGAGACTAGGATAGGTGGCTTTTTGTGCCTGTAGATCCTTACCGGCGGTTTTGCCCAATTCCTCCTTTGTCGCCGTGATATCGAGAACATCATCGATAATTTGGAAAGCCAAGCCAATATTTTGAGCGTAACGGGCTAATTTAGCTATATCTTCCGCTTTTGCCCCCGCTAAAACTGCCCCCGACACCACAGAAGTCTCCAACAGGGATCCGGTTTTCTGAGTATGGATAAAACCGAGAGTTTCCACCGAAATATCAGGTTTTCCTGCGGATTCCAAGTCTAAAACCTGACCCCCCACCAAACCCGCTGCCCCGACCGTGCGACCTAAACGGGCAATTACCTCTAAAATCTGTAGGGGAGGTACATTACGAGTCTGGGTAGCCACATACTCGAAAGCGTAGGCCAGGAGACCATCCCCGGCTAAAATAGCGATATCTTCGCCAAAAACCTTATGATTGGTTAATTTCCCCCGTCGGTAATCATCGTTATCCATGGCGGGTAAATCGTCATGAATTAATGACATAGTGTGAATCATTTCCAGGGCGCAAGCGGTGGGTAAAGCCATCTCTAGGGAACCCCCCATCAATTCACAGGTAGCCAGACATAAAATCGGCCGCAGACGTTTGCCGCCGGCGAGGAGAGAATAGCGCATCGCCTCGTAGATTTTGGCAGGATTGCCGATAACTAAAGAGCTATCTAAAGCTGACTCGACAATTAACCGCTTTTCCTCCAGATAGGAAGCCAGAGAAAAGCTCTCGTTTTTCCTCACTTCTACTCCTCGTTCGCCCCTAGTAACCATGTCTTTTTGTCTTGAACCGACTGCTTTTAAAACTATATCAGGAAACTCCACCTCGATCGGAATTAAACTGGCTGCTCCCTTGTACCCTCAGCTGTTGACTATCTAAATTACTCCTTCAGACTGCATGGCAGCGCCGCAGTTGCTATTCTGAACACTTGTACTAAATTTTCCCAGACGGAGATGGGCCAATTTTCTTTTCTGATGCCTATTTTCTCTTTTAACCTGAAAAAATACATCCCTCAGCCTAGTCCAGGGATTAGCGAAAAACGGGCGATATAATTGAATTTCGCCGCAGTTATCATCGGAGATGCTAAAGTTTTCATGATTCGGTCAAACTTCCGTTTTCTTAGCTTGCAGTTTAGAAATTTCTCGATTAGCCTAGAAGTAGGATTATCCTAGGAATATATTGTATGCTGCCAGGGCAAATTTTAGGCGATAGATACCAAATTCAAAGTCAGTTAGGTAAACAAACCGGAAGACGCACTTTTCTCGCCCAAGATCTAAAAACGGGTACTACTGTTGTCGTCAAATTATTAATCTTCAGTCCCGATTTTGAATGGACAGATTTAAAACTTTTTGAACGGGAAGCAGAAACTCTTAAACATCTAGATTGTCGCTCGATTCCTGAATATATCGACTATTTTGAAGTTCGCACCGATACCTATCAAGGTTTTGCCCTTGTTCAGAGTTATATCGAGGCTAAATCTCTCAAGGAACAGATAGAAACTGGTCGCAAATTTAGTGAAGCAGACCTACAAGAATTAGCTAAATCTATCCTAGGTATTTTAATTTATCTCCATGGACTTAACCCGCCAATTATCCACCGGGATTTGAAACCTAGTAATATTTTACTAAAAGATCGATCGGGTCATAGTATCGGTAATGTTTATTTAATTGATTTTGGTTCTGTCCAGACTGTTGCCCAACAGGAACAGGCCACTTTAACTATCGTCGGAACCTACGGTTATATGCCCCCCGAACAATTCGGTGGTCGCACCGTTGCCGCTTCTGATTTATACAGTTTAGGAGCCACTTTAATCTATCTAGCTACAGGCATTCATCCCGCCGATTTACCCCAAAAAGATGGCAAAATTCAATTAAATAATTTAGCCAATTTAAGTCCTGCTTTTGTTCATTGGTTAGGGCAGTTAATTGAACCTAGTCTCGAGAAAAGGTTTGTTTCAGCACAGGCAGCCAATCAAGCTTTAAATACTCTCCACGAAATGCAATTAACTGCCTCAAACCTTGAAAAACCCGCAGGGAGTCGGGTACAGTTGCAAAAAAGCGAGGAGAAAATTAAAATATTTTTACCTCCCGAAGGTTTTACCCCTAAATTAATTTTTCTTGGAGCCTTTGCCATCGCTTGGAACGCTTTTTTATTAGTATGGACAGGAGGAGCCGTTTCTATTCCTCTGTGGATGCGTTGGTTTTTTCTGCTCTTTTCCTTGCCCTTTTGGTTTGTGGGTTTAGGAATGCTTTACCAGATTATTTATTGTCTCAAAGGGGAGGAAATTATCACTATTGATAGGGAAGAAATTGTTGCCATTCAGCGAATTTTTGGTTGGCAACTTCCCGGCAAAAAGAAAATAGCACGGCAACATATTAATAAACTGGTGAAAGCTGATAGTTATCATACCAAAGATAGCGATGGCGATCGAGTTTATGTGCCGATGGCTTTAACTATTTGGGCGGGGACTAAAGAATATACTATTAGCAGTAAGACAAAAGAATATCTGAGTAACCCCGAAATTGAATGGTTAGCAGCGGAATTAAGTCAATGGTTAGGAATACCAATTACTAATAAGTAGCCGGTTACAATCAGCTTTTTTCTCCCTTCTCCCCCACTGATTACTGATAACTGCTTACTGATAACTGAAAAATCTCCCCACTTTCCACTTCCCCACTTCCCACCCCCTGATATAGACGAACTGTCTGTGATCAGTGTAAAATTTTATGAAGAGTCTGGGCTTTTTTGCTCCAGAGCCAGTGACTAAGATCAAAAGTGTGTCATCCCATCGATAATTAAGTTTATGAGCGCCACTGTTACCGTAGAAAAACGCAAATTAGAAAAACCCCCTTTAGAACTGCATTATCTCGGCGATCGAGTCTTGCGTCAACCGGCCAAGCGGATTACTAAAGTCGATGACAGCATTCGTCAATTAGCCAGAGAAATGCTGCAAACTATGTATAGTTCCAATGGTATCGGGTTAGCAGCTCCCCAAGTGGCAGTCAATAAACAATTGATTGTCATCGATTGTGAACCCGATAAACCCGAAAATACGCCCCTAATTCTGATTAATCCCCAAATTATCGGTTATAGTCGGGAATTGTGCAAAGCGGAAGAGGGTTGTTTGAGTATTCCCGATGTGTTTTTAGATGTCATCCGTCCCCAATCGATCGAAGTCAGTTATAAAGATGAACAGGGGAAACCGCGAAAACTGCAAGCTAACGGTTTACTAGCGCGGGTAATTCAACACGAAATGGATCATCTTAATGGTGTCATGTTCGTCGATAGAGTAGATAACGATTTGGCACTCAATGAAGAATTAAAAAAACACGGTTTTTCCGTGCAAGCGGTGAAACCTGTTGAGAAAGTGACAAAATAAAGGCATTAGTTAATTTAGGTGAGGAGTGAAGATGACCCCGAAAAGCGGCGTTTTATTATTATTATCCTGTATTGCAGCGATCGCCAGTGTGGGTTGTGTCTTTGAAATTAGTTCGGGAGAACCGGATTTAGGCAATACCACCACTGGCTTAATTCTAGCTGCAAGTGTGCCACTAACAGCCCTATTTTTTTGGGCGGCGGTTAAAGACACAAGAGCCAATTACAAGTAGAATAACTTCCCCTCGGTTATCGAAAAATTGGCATAATTTTCATGAGCAGAAGAGAGAATTTATTTCTCTCTTTTGTTTGTTTTAACTACAGGACAAATTGCCAGAAAAAGTTACTTATTTTGAGGATTTTATCATCTTTCATGACAATGAATTATATGCCGACCGCTGAAAATCTGATTAGGTAAAGATTTCTCCAGGCTGCATCTCACCTTTGCAGAAATACGGACAATCAGCAATTATCAGTGACTCTTAAATTATTACAAATATATCAGCATCTGTCTGTAAGCATCCCACCGAAAAACTAATGCGCTTCGGGGTTTGGGGGGTAGAACCCCCCAAAGTCAAGGATTGAGTGATAAAATCGGAAGTGCGATCGCTGCTCTTGTAGGTTGAGTTGAGGAAAGAAACCTAACACAACCAACAGTCACTTTTTCAACGTCAACTCAACTGCTAACAAACTTTAATTAGGGTTTGCTGAAAAAGTTTTTCGGTGGGGGTTGGGGGTTGGGGTGTGGGGTGTGGGGTGTGGGGTTTTACCCATTTTCAGGTAGTCAATTACCTAATTTTCAGGGAAAAAGTCCCTGAATTTTCCCCCCAATCACTCCAAGGGTCGGCACTTTTTGAGGGCAAAAAAGTCTAAAAACCTTGTTGGCATAGTTGGCATAGAAGCCATGTTTAGTCTTAGCCATCTCAAACAAACTAAAGTCTATCAAGAAGCAACAAAAGAAGGTAGAGAAGAAGGTCAACAACGGGGAAAATTACCAGCAAAGTTAGATTATATTACCCTCGCTACTGCCTTAGACTTAGACATGGAAAGGGGGCGAGAAGTTCCCGAAAACTGCCGTCAAAATCTATCCGTAATCGGGCAATTTTATGAAACTAATTCTCTACCAATGTCCTAAGGAATTAGTGCAGTTTAGTTGCGTCAATTTACCCTTGCCCGCGCTTTCATTTTGTCTGTGATGACTCTTTTTATCTTTGGTTTTGCTATTCGTTTATTAGCTCTGATTGGTTTCGCTGTCATACTTTTAACTATTAGCGCCAAACGTTTTCGCAATCAGTTAAGTTAATCATTTTTCAATCATTCCCTGGGGAAAAAATTAATCTATCCCAGGGTCGTGAATAACGATTAATTATTAATCCTTTAACCGAAACGACCACTAACATAATCTCTAGTGGACTCTTGAGCGGGATTTTGAAAGATTACCTCCGTGCGATCATATTCCACTAAATAACCCACTTTACCGCCTTTTGGGGTCGGTTCGGCATTATAAAAAGCCGTTAAATCAGAAACCCGTGACGCTTGTTGCATATTATGAGTAACAATAACTATAGTATATTGGGTTTTTAATTCGTGAATTAATTCCTCAATTTTTAGAGTAGAAATTGGATCGAGTGCCGCACAGGGTTCATCCATTAAAACAACTTCTGGTTTAACCGCAATAGCGCGGGCAATACATAACCTTTGTTGTTGTCCCCCCGATAAAGCTAAACCACTTTCTTTGAGTTTATCTTTAACATCATCCCAGAGAACGGCTTTTTTTAAAGATTCCTCCACTAATTGATCCATATCACCGATGTAACCATTTAAGCGCGCCCCAAAAGCGATATTTTCATAGATAGATTTAGGAAAAGGATTCGGTTTCTGAAAAACCATACCAATACGACTGCGTAACCCGATAGGATTAACGGAATTACCATAAATATCTTGACCGCGAAAGGTAACTTTTCCCTCAATTTTGGCACTTTTAACCAGATCATTCATGCGATTAAAACAGCGCAAAACCGTACTTTTTCCGCAGCCAGAGGGACCGATAAAAGCGATCGCTTTTTTCTCAGGAATATCAAGGTTAACATCACGAACAGCGAGATTAGAACCGTAGTAAACATTTAAGTTTTTGGTTCTCAAAACCGCATCGGTAACAACATCTGTACTATACATAATTTTCAAAGGAAAAAGAAGATGGGTGTTTTTTTTTCAGTGACCAGTAAACAGTAATCAGTAATCAGTGAAAAGAAAACTGCCAACTTGCCACTTCATACTGTTCACTGAAAACTCACATCTGATAACTGATAACTGATAACTGATTTAGCCAAAACGTCCACTAACATAATCTTTAGTTGCTTGTTCTTGAGGATCACCGAAGATTTTGTCCGTATGATCAAACTCGACTAGATAACCAATTTTGCCACCTTTATCGGTGGCTTCAGCGTTATAAAAAGCCGTTAAATCTGCTACTCTAGTAGCTTGTTGCATATTGTGAGTAACAATAATAATTGTATAACGTTCTTTTAACTCGTGCATTAATTCCTCAACTTTTAAAGTTGAAATCGGATCGAGTGCCGAACAGGGTTCATCCATTAATAATACTTCTGGTTGAGCGGCAATAGCGCGAGCAATACATAATCTTTGTTGTTGTCCCCCCGATAGGGAAAAACCGCTTTCTTTCAGTTTATCTTTTACTTCTTCCCAGAGAGCTGCCCGACGCAAGGATTTTTCTACTAATTCATCTAAATCGCCTTTATAACCATTTAATCGCGATCCGTAAACCACATTATCATAGATGGATTTGGGGAAAGGATTAGGGCGCTGGAACACCATACCGATACATTTTCTTACTTCGACAGGATCCACCTCTTGAGAGTAAATATCCTGGTTATGATAAAAAACTTTGCCGTCAATACGAAAACCGTGAATTAAATCATTGAGACGATTAAAACACCTGAGAATGGTACTTTTTCCGCAGCCAGAGGGTCCGATAAAAGCGGTGACTTTATTTTTGGGAATATCGATCGAAACGTCTCGTACTGCCCGATAATTACCATAGTAAATATCAGCCTTATCGACCTTTAAAACGGTTCCTGTAGAATGGGTGTTAGAGTTAGTTAGCATAAATTGTTTACCTTGAATTTGGCTAATTTAGGAATCAGAAAGATAGGTAGATTTTTACTTAAATATCCCTTTTTGCTTTTCACTTTTTACTTTACTTAATAGGTTTTCTGGCGCGTGGCTAAACGGGATAAAATGTTAGTTACCAACACCAAAAGCACCAGAATTAAAGCACCTGCCCAAGCTAATTGCTGTTGAGGGGCAAAAGGGGCCGTAGCAAAGTTGAAAACTAAGACCGAAAGGGTGGCAATCGGTTCAAAGACACCTCGAGGCCAAAAGTTAGAGAATAATGCCGTAAAAATTAAGGAGGCGGTTTCCCCGGCTGCCCTAGCGATCGCCAGAGTCACACCGGTTAAAATAGCGGGAACTGCGGCAGGAAGGACGATTTTTAGGACAGTTTGGTAGTTATAGGCCCCTAAACCCATGGCTGCCCAGCGGATGTCTTGGGGAACGATTTTTAAAGCCTCATCGGTGGTTCTAATAATAGTCGGTAACATTAACACCGCTAAACCGATCGAACCGGCAAGGGCAGAAAAGCCTAAAAGGGCTGTTCCTTCGCCAAATAAGGGCGCAACTAACAAACCGAAGGCGAAAACCCCGACAATAATCGAGGGAACGCCCGCTAAAACGTTGGTAGCAAAGCGCACACCCTGGGCAAGTTTGTTATCACCGCTAAATTCCGAGAGATAAACCGCCGCTAAAACGCCGATGGGAACTGCGATCGCTGTAGCGAGGGCAACGACGATAATTGTGCCTAAAATGGCATTAGCGATGCCGCCTCCTCCTAACCCCGGCGGTGGTGGTAATTTAGTAAAGAGATTAGCGTTTAAACGACCCACCCCTTGCACAAAAACGAAGCCTAGGACGGCAAAAAGGGGAATCACGGTGACAGCTAAACATAAAGCCGAGAGAACGGTCATAATTGTCCCCAATAGCGATCGAGGACTACTCGGTTTCTTTTTGAGATTATTGCCTAAATTCGCACTATCCATATCAGTTATCAGTTATCAGTGAACAGTAATCAGTGATTAGTAAACAGTAAACAGTGAAAAGTGAAAAGACAGCAGTAAACTGCCATTTGATGATGATCACTTAATACATAGGCTTTTCTGGTTTCTGTGTGGAAACGAGGTCTATACTGATAGTTTTTTCCGCAAAATAGTCCTAAAAGTGTCGCCTAGTAAGCATTTCACGATTCCATAAGCAAAAATTATCAAACAAAGTCGAGAAGATCCATACATACTGCTCACTTAAAACTCAAAACTGATAACTGATAACTGACGACCGATGGCTTAATACTTAGCTTTGACGCGATTAACGATTAATTCTGCGAAGATATTGACTACTAGGGTCAAAACCAAGAGAACAAAACCCGCATACATTAAAGCTGATACTTGCATTCCCGATGCTTCGGCGAATTGGTTAGCCAATAAGGAAGCGATCGTGTTAGCGGGGGCGAGAATAGAGGCACTAATGCGGTTAGAATTGCCGATAATCATCGTTACTGCCATTGTTTCCCCTAAAGCCCGCCCTAAAGCTAACATAATCCCCCCGACAATCCCGGAAAAAGCGGCAGGAATTAATACCCGAAAAATCGTTTCCCAACGGGTGGCTCCCAAACCTAGGGAAGCTTGCCGCAAGTCCGGCGGTAAAGCGGCCAAAGAGTCACGAGAGATAGCGATAATAATCGGCAGGATCATAATCGATAAAATTACCCCCGCCGGTAACATACCTGGCCCGCCCAAGGGGGTGCTAAACAGAGGAATCCAACTAAAATTAGCATTTAACCAGTTGCCCGGGGGTCTGAGTATAGGAATCAGTACAAAAATACCCCACAATCCGTAAACAACACTGGGAATAGCGGCCAAGAGTTGTACGAGAAAAACTAAAATTGTCCGCGCATTTAAGGGAATAAAATCTTCGCTTAAAAAAATGGCTGAACCGATACCGAGGGGAACAGCAATCAGGAGGGCAATCAGAGAACTAACGAGAGTTCCGTAGATAACGGGCAGAACTCCGAATTCTTCCCGACCGCGCACGGGATTCCAAGCGCTACTGGTCAAAAATCCCAGACCAAAGGTTTGAATCGCTGGTAAAGCCCGAATAAAAATAACTAGGGCAATTAGGAGCAAAATTACCCCAATAGCGATGGCAAAGGCGGTAGTTAATCCAACAAAGCCTTTATCGAGGATTTTTTCCGATTCTGGACGTTCTTTAAAAGTTGAGTCGGGTGAAACTGTAGGCGCACTCATGATTAGGGTTTAAATCCAGCTAGTTTGAGGTAGCTAAGGTCGAAATTGACTTTTCTACACTATTATTGTAACTTTGAATACATTTTTTCGGCGACTAATCCACCTTGATTGTGTAATCAGGATAGATGACATCGGCGGCGGCGGCTACTCGTTCCCGGACGTTTTTCGGTAGGGGAATATAACCAAGGGGACCGGCTTGTTCTTGTCCCTGATTGAGTCCAAATTCGATCATCGCCTCCATAGCTAAAGCTTTTTGGGGATCGTTGTATTTTTTATAAACCAACATCCAAGTGTAGGTGACAATGGGATAGGAATTTTCCCCCGGGGGATCAACGATAAAAGCCCGCAGATTTTCGGGTAATTCCACCGTGGCTAAGGTTGCAGCGGCGTTGGTTTCATCGGGATTGACAAATTTACCCGCCTGATTTTGCAGGGCGGCCATGGGCAGGTTATTATTTTTAGCGAAACCATACTCGATATAGCCGATCGAGCCTTGATTTTGTTGAATTAGGGCAGTTACGCCTTCATTGCCTCTACCGCCGAGAAATTTACCTTTTTTGGTCGGCCATTGTACGGCTTTTCCGTCCCCGATGCTTTTTTTCCATTCGGGACTAACGGCGCTTAAAAACTTGGTAAAAACTCCCGTTGTTCCGCTACCGTCTGCCCGGTGAACTACGGTAATTTCTTGATCGGGTAGTTTTAAATCGGGGTTATCGGCGGCAATTTTGGCATCGTTCCAACGGGTAATCGTGCCTAAAAAGATGCCTACATAGGCTTCCCTACTTAGTTTCAGCCCTTCTACTCCGGGCAAATTATAAGCCATAACGATGCTTCCCGCCGTCATCGGTAGCAGTAAAACCCCGCGGCTAACTCTGGCCATATCTTCGTCACTCATGGCTACATCGGAAGCGCCAAAATCGATCGTACCTTGAATAAATTGTTCGACTCCCGCCCCGCTACCGGTAGATTGATAGTTAATTAGCAGTTTAGAAAATAGTTGATTGATGGTGACAAACCAGTTTTGATATAGGGGTGCAGGAAAAGAAGCTCCCGCACCATTGAGGGCGACCTCTCCTTGTAGAGGGACTTGGGAGATTCTATTGCTTCCCTCTCCGCTAGTTCCTGCCGTATCACCGCCCCCACAAGCGGTTAAAGTCGCTGTTAAAGTCGCTATGGATAAGGCTGTTAGTAAATGGGTTCTGTTTTTGTTGAGCATAGGATGAGGATTAATTTTGATCCGTAAACTGCCTTAAATCTTACGCTAAAAGTTACCACAGCTTGGTAAAGAATAGGTTAAGAAGTGAATAAAAAAAATATAATGTATTGTCAAGAAAAATTTTCTCGATAACTAGACAAAAATCTCAACTTCTTTTACTATTTATTTTGACTGAACATTAGTTTTAAGTCGCAGGTAAAGCCGCTAACTTTTCATGTCTAGATAGGGGTTGTCTCTTTCCTTACCATTATAGCGACGTAAAAACAACAAAGAAAATATTAAGGTTTTTAGCCATCATCCCCCAGCCTTGAATCAGTTATCAGTTATCAGTTATCAGTTATCAGTTATCAGTTATCAGATGTGAGTTTTCAGTTCACCGATTACCGATTACAGCAAAAAACTCCCCAACACCCAAATCCCTCACTGATTACTGATTACTGTTTACTGGTCACTGAAAAAACACCTAGCGCCCCTTTTTTACTTTGTCCTTTTTACACCTATGCTAGAAATTTTTACTCAGCTATCTCGTCCGACCAAAGTAGTCGCAATTGTCCTAGGAACTGCTCTACTTTTACCCGCTTGTGCCAATATTAATCCTCAAGACCTAAAACCAATTAAAATTGATGGTTCGAGTACCGTAGCACCAATTACCAATAAAGTTCTCGAAGATTTTAAAGCTAATACCCCTAACAAAGCTTTGGCTGATGTTAAAATTGACACTAATATTTCAGGAACCGGCGGCGGTTTTAGAAAATTTTGTGCGGGAGAAACCGATATTAATAATGCTTCTCGGCCGATTTCTGTGGAAGAATTAAAAGAATGTGATGCTAATAAGGTAAGATTTATCGAACTACCGATCGCATTTGATGCTTTAACCGTGGTAGTCAATCCCCAAAATAACTGGCTTGATGATATTTCAACTACAGAATTAAGAACTATTTGGGAACCAGCGGCCGAGAATAAAATCAAACGTTGGAATCAAATTAATCCCGCTTGGCCTGACCAACCGATTACCCTTCACGGGCCCGGTAAAGACTCTGGAACCTACGATTTTTTCAGTGAGGTAATTAACGGCAAAGATGCCAGTCGTGGGGACTTTAATTTTAGTGAAGATGACCAAGCTTTAGTTAATGCCGTCAGTCAAGATCCCAACGCTTTGGGATATTTTGGTCATGCTTACTATGAACAAAATCGGGATAAATTAAAAGCTTTGAAAGTTAACGGTATCGAACCAACTCGCAGCAATGTAGAGGATAGTAAATATCAGCCTTTATCTCGTCCTTTGTTTATTTATGTTAATGCCCAAAAAGCCCAAGAGAATCCCGCTTTAGAGAAATTTGTCAAATATTATCTCGATCGAGTTCCTGATTTATTAGATAGTATTGGTTATATTCCTCTACCGGATGAGGCCTATCATTTGGCACGGGTACAGTTGCAAAAATTTGAGGTAGGAACGGTTTTTGATGGCAGACCTCAACCCAATTTAACCATCGGGGAATTACTTCGTAAACAAGCCCAATTTGAAGCTAAGTAACGATTCCCATCTGGAAGGAAAATATATAAGAATTTTCCTGCTCCTATCTGCCCCCTACTATAGCAAGAGGTTTGCCAATTTAAAGCAACAGAGATACAGAAAAAAAAGAGGGGATAAACCCCCCAGCTTATCGAGAAACTTGTTAATTAGGGTTTGCTGAATAAAGCTAAAAACCTTACAGGAAAAGGCTTTTAGCTAGATTGAGAGTCGCTCAGGTGCCCCTGAATCTGCTAAAATTACTCAAAACCCTTGCATCTTCTCTCCTTAGTACCAATGTATC
>NZ_JADBTZ010000186.1:0-10331 GCF_020245885.1 Microcystis sp. M165S2
ACCACATTTAGGACAACGAAATATTGAAGATGGTGAATCTTTTGTTAGAAGATTATGTTCTAAATCTTCATCGCCATCCAACCAAAATTTAATAATCCCAGAGAAGATTTTGATAAAAACAGCAATCATAAAAAGCAAATTCTTGAATCATAAAAAGCAAATTCTTGACATTTATCAGGTAATTATTTTTATTAGTCAATATTCTACACAACTCAGGCTAGATAAGCAAGGTAGCTCACCACTACTATCGGATCACTACCCTGCGTTCAAACCGCGTGGGGGAATTTTAGTACAAATGCTCACCACCCTCTCCCTGCTCCCTGCTCATAGACAGTCTTAACGAGCAATTTAGATAGTCAACAGCTTACTGCCGATTATTACCTCACCTTGGCGGCGTATTATTGACAATATTGAGAGCATAAAGGCGAAAACGCTCTAGATCGGCTTGCAGGGTTGATTCCACCACTCGACCGAGGAAAAGATTATCCATCAATTTTCCTAACCAACCTGGTATAGCATAGGCTGCTGTCAGTCGCACAATACTCCTACCATGACGGTCATAAAAACGAATTGCCCCGCGGTTAGGCAACCCGTCCACGGATTCCCATTGAATCATCTGGTGGGGGACAATTTTCAGTATCCGTGACAACCAAGTAAATTCTAGACCACCACTGGCTAACTTCCAACGGGAAAGCTCTGGCTCCTCCTCGAGAATTTTCACCGATTCGATCCATTTCATCCACTGGGGCATTTGTTCTAAATCTGACCAGAGCTCCCAAACCAGATCGATCGGTGCGTCCACTTCTACCTGTACACTATGTTCTAACCAAGTCATTCGTTAATTCTGGCGATGCTGAATATTTCTATGATAACGGCTATTAGTCTTTAGCTTTTGACTCAATGATAAAATAAAAACAATCTTCGAGGTTTAATTTTACTATGTTAATCAGAAAGCTGCTCGAATGTGAGGAATTCATCGCTGGTGATCATACCCGATTGCGCGAGTTATTGCATCCCGATAAACAGCCGTTAAATCTACGTTATAGTTTAGCCCACGCCTGGGTAGATGTGGGGGAAACTTCTACTCCCCACGCTTTAAAAACGGCGGAAGTTTATTATATTTTGCAAGGACAAGGGGAAATGCACATCGATGAGGAAGTGCAGTTAGTGACTGTCGGTGCTGCCATTTATATACCTCCTCTAGCTAAACAATATATTCATAATTGTGGGGAGGAACCCTTAATTTTCTTGTGCATTGTCGATCCTGCTTGGCGACTAGAAGACGAAATTATCTTTGAGTAAACCTAATGAATATTGGCATTATTGGACTGGGTTTAATTGGTGGTTCCTTGAGCTTAGATTTCCGCTCACAAGGTTATAAAGTTTTGGGAGTTTCTCGTCAACAATACACCTGTGATATCGCTGTACAAAAAGGAGTGGTAGATGAATCTAGCACCAGTTTAGAATTATTAGCTACTGCCGATTTAATCTTTATCTGTACTCCTATACATTTAATTGTGCCAACTTTGGAAAAATTAACTCCCTATTTAAAAACCCAAACCATTGTCACCGATGTGGGATCAGTTAAAGGGGCAATTGTGGCCAATTGTAGTCAATTGTGGCCAAATTTTGTCGGTAGTCATCCCATGGCTGGGAAAACCGAACAGGGAATTAATGCAGCACAATTTGGTTTATTTGTCAATGCCCCATACCTGATTACTCCCCTTGAATCTACCCCTAACTTTGCCGTGGAAATCTTAACTGAAATCGTGCAGAAATTAGGCTGTAAAATTTATTATTCCTCCCCCGAAGAACACGATCGAGCCGTGGCATGGATTTCCCATCTGCCAGTAATGATTAGTACCAGTTTAATCCAAGCTTGTGCGAAAGAACAAGACCTGAATATTCGCCAATTAGCGGAAAATTTAGCTAGTTCTGGTTTTCGCGATACCAGTCGCGTCGGTGGTGGCAATCCCGAATTAGGTTTAATGATGGCTAAATACAATCGTCAAGCTTTATTGATATCTTTAGCAAATTATCGGCAAAATCTTGATCAAATTGTTGACTATATTGCAGGAGAAAAATGGCAGGAAATAGAGGAAATTCTCGTTTCTAGTCATCAATATAGAGCCAATTTTATCCAATAAAATGCCATTTTGCCCAGCAATTATCCCACGGCACTGTATCATAGATTTATACTCAGCAACCCAATAAAATGATATGACCACCTTTTTCGACTTTGAAGCCGAATTTGTTGACTCCTTACGTTGTATCCCAATGACCGTGAGAATGAAACTAGATACCTGTGGAGTTAAATTAAAATTATCCCATTGGATGCAGTTGAGTCAACCGGAAAGAATGGTATTAGTTAATATGGCTTGTACGACGGCAGCAGAAGCCAAAATCTATCGAGATTTTCTGCAAAAATTAATCGCCGAAAAAACTGGCAATCCCCCGGAAGAACTAGCAATAGATCCGGATCCTGCTTGGCTAGATGATAGCCAGATTCCCGACACAGTCCGAGAAAAAGCCAGAGAATTCCAGATCGAAATTAGTTTAGAACAATGGCAAAAATTGCCACCATCCCAACGGTTTGCCCTGATTAAACTCAGTCGTCCGGGTCATGAAAATCTCAACTTCTATCCGGCCCTGAAAGAGTTCCATATAGTCGATGCCTAACTCAAGAACCTATGCTATGTTAAGTTTGTTTCTACCTTACTTTCATGACAAGCAAAAAGGCGATCGAGGCGAGAAATTAGTATTTTATACCAGATCAATCTCGAATTAAAACGGGGGGAAATAGCGGATGATAGCTGGTTTAATTAGTCCCAGCAAAGGTGAGATTTTCTGCCATGGCAAACCTTAACGGGACTTAATAAATAAATTGCAGGAACTCGCTGCTCTGGAACTTGGTCAATTCTCTTAATAAAAATGATAATTAATGAGCATATTCTTGGAAAATAATTATACAGTTTCCAGCCAGTCAAAAACTTGATTCAATTGCGACAAATCGATTAAACCGTACTGCCACAGAACCATCGGTAAAGAACCCACTGATGCTTCACAGAGACGCACAGCCATATCGAGGGAACGGGGGGAAATTGCTAATTTTTCCAAGAGGAAAGTGCGGAGTTGTTTTTGTTGATGAGCTTCCATGATTAAGGATCATTGGTAATGATAATCGGATTATTGAATAACTTATCCTCTATTAAAAAGAGATGCTTCCCTCACGGGGATCACCCAATTGGGTGATTTTGTCCACCAATCGGAATAATTTAAGAATTTATCCATAATATGTCCTACTATCCCGAAATTGCTAGTGGGGATATCAACACTTCCTTCACTTAGAAAAACGAGAAAGGGGAACTTTTGGGATAAGCTATTGATAACCTAGTTTTTGCTCGAGTAGGAGAGAATTTCCCTCAATGAGTTATGTTCCTCAAGTTTCCGTGATTATTCCTTGCTATAATCAAGGTCGCTATCTTGATGATGCGATCACATCTGTTTTAGTGCAAACATACCAAAACTTTGAAATCCTGATCGTTGATGATGGATCCACAGAACCAGAAACCATCGAGATTTTACAAGATTATCAACAGCCAAAAACCCGGATCATCCGCACAGAAAATCAAGGGGTTGCCACAGCCAGAAATCTAGGAATTGCCCAAGCGCAAGGAACCTATATTCTTCCTCTTGATGCCGATGATAAAATTGCCGATTCCTATCTAGAAAAAGCGGTTACTTTGCTAGAAGGTAATGAGCAATTAGGTATAGTTTATTGCGAAGCGGAGTATTTTGGGGATAGACAAGGAATTTGGCCGCTGCCTGAGTATAAATTTCCCGATATATTAGTAGATAATATGATATTTTGCTCCGGTTTGTTTCGGAAATCCGATTGGGAAACTGTGGGGGGCTATAATACTAATTTAATTTATGGTTGGGAAGATCACGATTTCTGGCTATCTCTGATCGAATTAGGTCGAGAAGTCTATCGTATCCCGGAAGTGTTATTTTTCTATCGACAAAAAGCTGATTCTATGAGTCGCTCAATGACCGCAGAACACTATATTTATTCCTATACCCAACTTTTTTATAATCATCCCCAACTTTACTCACAAAATATCCAAGCCATTTTTGCTGCTTTAGTTACCTTAAAAGTCGATATATTCGCTCAGTTGGAACAGGCTAGAGAACGAATTAAACAATTAGAAATTCATGAACAAGAATTGCAACAAGAATTGCAAAAAACCCAATTGGATTATCGAGAAGCTGACAGTAAAATAGCCGCCATGGAAAAAAGTAAATTCTGGCAAATGAGAAGAGTTTGGATTAAAATGCAAAAATTGCTAGGTTTGCTGGAAAAAGACCCAATTTATTCCTAAGGGAACTTCAACGCTAAACAAAGATCGAATCGATTATAATCATTACAGAGTAAGCACTTTACGATTTGACTTCTGGATCACGGTGTAAAGATTTAGATCGTCGATAATTCCTCGCCGGTTGGCGATTCCTCCCCGTTTCATGGTTTCTTCTAGTTCGTTACTTTGGGTTTCCCAGTATTGAGTGCATTTTAGTCGGTCTTTGGGGTTGTAGATTTTGGCATCGGGGAGGACAATGGGGAAGATACGATCATAGAAATCTCCATTTTGTGCGATCTCGATTAACTCGAACATACAGTTACAGGAAAATGGATAATACAATAGGAAAATCTTGGACAAAGTAGCCACAAAAATTGATAATATCGAGGTAGAACTGAAAAAAGCAATTTAGCCGCCGCTACAGCAATTCTGGCGGGGTTAGTATTTAAGTAAGGAAATCACCATAAACTTATTAAGGGAAGAAATTATGGGCGAATCAGTCATTGATCAGGACATCCAAAAAAAAGGAAGACGATAAGAAGCGGTTTCTTTGATTCTACGGCTACTTAACCGTCGTTTAGGTGAAATATCCTCAACTGTAAGCCAAAAAATCCGAGAACTATCTCCAGAACAATTAGAAACTTTAGGAGAAGCGCTGCTCGATTTTGCCAGCTTGACATATCTGACCACTTGGTTATCGAAGATAGAAACTTAAATCCCCAGAAGATGTCTGCTCGTCCTGCGTTAAATTTTTAAATACTGGCTTTTTTTGTATTGATTTAACCATGGCTACCAGCGATATCTCCAATTCTGCTCACTCATCCCCAAAAACCCTGCCAAAACTGGGACTTTTCACCATGTTTCGTTTAGGACTCTTTCAAATGGGACTAGGTATTATGTCCCTGCTGACTTTGGGGGTTCTCAATCGGATTATGATCGATGAGTTAAAAGTTTTACCCTTTCTCGCCGCAGCTGCGATCGCTATGCACCAGTTTGTTAGTCCAGCGCGCATCTGGTTTGGGCAAAGATCCGATGGTAAAACTATTTTTGGTCATCATCGCAGCGGTTATGTCTGGATTGGGGCGGCAGTTTTTACCGCTTTAGCTTTTATTGCTTTGCAAGTAGTCTGGCAATTGGGACTTAGTATTCAAACTTCGGGATGGAGTACCATTTCCTACGCCTGGATTGCCCTCTTAGCCTTAATTTTCGCCCTCTACGGACTGGCTTTAAGCGCCAGTTCTACCCCTTTTGCTGCCCTCTTGGTGGATGTGTCCGATGAAGATAATCGATCGCAATTAGTTGGTATAGTTTGGTCAATGCTAATGGTGGGAATTGTCGTCGGGGCGATCGTTAGTTCTCGTTTGCTGGATACTCCCAATATCTGCGGTACAAATATTTTGACCTATGATCCGACTCAATCAGCCCCTATAGCCAATATTCCGCAACTACAGGCGAATATTAACCCCGTGTTCACGATTATGCCCGCTATCGTTTTCGGTCTCTGCATTTTAGCGACTTTTGGCGTAGAAAAAAAATATTCTCGTTTTAGTAGTCGGTCCACTCTTGTGCAAAGAGAGGATCAAATTACCTTCAAAGATGCCCTACAAGTTCTCACCGCTAGTCGGCAAACCGGTTTATTTTTCACCTTCCTGCTGATGATGACTTTGAGTTTATTTATGCAGGATGCAATTATGGAACCCTTTGGCGGCGAGGTTTTTGGGATGTGTATCGCCCAAACCACCCAATTAAACGCTTTTTGGGGAACCGGAACCCTTTTTGGTATTGCTGCCACGGGATTTATGCTCATTCCCCGCATCGGTAAACAAAAAACCACTAAATATGGCTGTATTTTTGCAGCAATTTGTTTTATTCTCTTGATTTTTGCCGGCTTTTCTGCTAGTCAGAGTTTATTAAAATCAAGCTTGCTCTTTTTCGGTTTAGCTTCGGGAATGATTACTGCCGGAGCTACCAGTTTAATGTTAGATTTAACCGCCGCCGAAACCGCGGGAACTTTTATCGGCGCTTGGGGATTATCACAAGCGATCGCAAGGGGATTGGCCACGGTTTTAGGCGGTACGATTTTAAATATCGGTAAAGTTGTCTTTTCTAGTCCGGTTTTAGCCTACAGCTTAGTTTTCCTCGTGCAAGCATTGGGAATGCTCCTGGCAGTTTGGTTATTAAGTCGCGTCGATGTCAAAGAATTTAAGGAAAATGCCCGATCAGCGATCGCAACGGTGATGAAAGGGGAGATCGACTAGCAAAAGCAAGAAAAAGTGAGATAACAGGAGAATTAGCCCGATCGGGGGAAGTTGGTTAGCAGCTTTTTTCCTATCCTAAAAGTAGAGAAGAAAACGAAAGAGGAGGCTAAAACGATGAAAAGGACTTTAATGATTGCCCTAGGTTCCCTAGCTTCCTTACTGCTGATTAACCCCGTCGGTGCGGAAAATCCTCAACAGGTACAACAATTATTGAATACGCAGGAATGTCCGGGCTGTGATCTCCGCGGTGCAGATTTAAGGGGGGCGCATCTAATCGGTGCTGATTTGAGAAAAGCGAATTTACAGGGAGCTAATCTGGAGGAAGCTAACTTAGAGGGCGCAGATTTGACCGATGCCAATCTGGAAGGCGCAAATTTGACCGCAGCTTTTCTGACTAATGCCAGTTTGAATCAAGCTGATCTCGATGGAGTCAATTTCACCAGTGCCGTGATTTATGATGCCGATGTGACAGGTGCATCGATGGAGAGAATTAACTTGACAAATGCTCAGATTTATGGCACTGGCATCGCTGTTGGTGGTGGCAATCCCTAGATAGGGCGGGCTGAATAAGCATAAAAACCTTGTGGGGTAAGACTTTTAGACTTTTTCCCCAAAAAAGTGCCTTAGCTAGGAGTGATTGGGAGGAAAATTCAGCTACTTTTTTCCTGAAAATTGGTAAAACCCCACACCCCACACCCTACACCCCACACCCTGTCCCCACTAAAAGACTTTTTCAGCAAACCCTAGCTAAAGAACGTCAATTTTAACTCTTGTTAAGCGATCACTTTTGATAATTTCCCCGATTGAGTCTCACCGGGATTCTGGGACATCTGGCGCGATAATCAACAATTGTCCCTCCTTATCCTCGCGAATGGCTAGAATCGCCGGACGTTCATTTTCTGCCGACTGAGGGGATAACCCGCGAAAAACATAAGTCCAATTATTATTTTGGATTAATAACCGCCAAACTCGCGGGGGATTGACTTTACTATCATTCGTTTCTTTTCCCCGCAGCTCTTCGAGTAATTTAGTCTCACCGATAATTCGATAACCTTTGAGAGAAGGATCGGTAAAAACATCCTCCGGATTCCGACCGATCGCTATCTGTTTTTCTGGTAAAACTAAAGTGATAACTGGTAAGGTAGAACTATCATTAACTGCATCGCGACGGGCATCGATCGATCCCTGAATTCGAGCTAACCAAAAAAGAATAATTAATAGCCAAATAACAGCGATCAAATCTTTTCGGAGAGATTCGGGAATTCCCCGGACTAATAAACCTAGGAACTGAAATTTTTGATGAAATTTCCGTTTAGATTGACTGACAATTGAATAGGATGGCAGGGGAGACAAAATCCAGAGGGTAAATTGAATCGCGAAGGCAACGGCAACCAGCGCCAGAAACGTTCGCAGCAACGCCCCGAAATCGCCACAGAAGACCTGTATCGGCACAAAAAGGAAGGAACGCAAGGGCAAGTCCAGACGGTTAATCTCAAGGCTAAACCAGCCGAAATAGGCCCTCTGTGTTCCGGGAGGGGGAGAATTCGGAGCGCTCACGGCAAAATGTCCCTGATTGGCGTTTTCGATCGCTATTCTACTCGATCGATCGGGTTCTATCGCCAGTTATTTGTATTTTATCAAGGAGAATAACCATGTCCATCGACGATCCCCGACAAGTTCGTTTTTTAATTGAGAAAATGGAAGCGAGTTTACCAATCCCTGTGCGTGCAACTCCCGAAACGTTAAAACTAGCTGAAACAAAAGGCGAGCGATACAAACCCGATCACCAGTTTTCGATCAATAAAATTTTCTACACGGGAGACGAGGGGGGAATTATTTGTTTCCTAAAAAATGAATTGGGAAAACAAACGGGTCTTGTCTGTTCTTTAACCCATCTACGGATCGATAACGATCATCCGTTAGCGGCAGATATTCAATCCTACCAGAAAAAGCGATCGATGCGGATCGCACTACAGGATGGCAAAACCGGAAAAGCCCTCCGTATTGCCAAACAAAACCGCCAGAAAAAAGGTTTCGGAAAGTAAAAATATATTGACAAAAACCGCAGGTTGGGTTACGAGTAGCGCTAACCCACCGCATCCAATTATATTCGGGGAATAGTAATTTGATTAGTTCGTTGCTACCAGATCGTATTAACCGTTGATAATTGAATTTTTCGATCTCGGCTAATTAAGGGAACGTTTAAATATAGGGCGGTTGCCGCAATAATTCGATCGGGTAAATCGGGAACATCCGAGCGCTCGATTCCTCCCATAGTAACCACGATATTGCGAGCGAGCGGGATTTCTATCAAAATAGAATTTTCCCTGTCCAGTTCCATTAACAATCGCTCTATTGTTTGAGCGGAAATCCGTCCTTTTTCACCAAGATAGACAATTTCAGCCAGAGTAATCGAGGAAACAGCAACCGTATCTCCACTATTGCCAATTTGTTCGATGGTTTGTCGAGCCAAATTGGATAATCGTTGATCTGCGTAAAGATACCAGTTGACATCCTCGCCGCCGTAAAACGGACGGTGATTCCTCACCACGCCACCTTTTTGGAATGGTCGCTGAATGGGGTTGACGCGACCCGGGATGCTGCTTCTTTAACAGAAGTCTTACGCTTTCCTCTACGTCCATTTAAAGTCTCCGAATGTCCTCCGGCGACCTTGATATTTACCGCAGCGTTTACATCTCGATCATGAAAAGTTCCACAGAAAAGACATTCCCACTCACGGATATTTAACGCCTTTTTCCCGCCGATATTCCCGCAACAGGAACATCGCTGAGACGTTGGATCACATCGGGAAATTATCCGAAAGTTACGCCCATATTTATCAGACTTTGCTGATAGCATATCTCGAAAAGAACGCCATCCTAAGTCTGATATAGCACGGGATAGCTTACGATTTTTAACCATTCCCGATGTGTTTAAATCCTCTAAAACTATCGTTTGATTTTCACGAACAATTCTAGTGGACAGTTTATGTAAGAAATCAGTGCGAGTGTCCTTAATCTTTGCGTGGATTTTAGCTACTCGTTTTCTGGCTTTTTCCCGTCGTTTACTTCCTTTCTGTTTTCTAGAAAGGTTTCTCTGCGCTTTTTTAAGCCGTTTTAATCGTTTCTTTAACGGTTTTGGGGCGTTGATCTTTTCCCCTGTGTCTAATGTGGCAAAAGTAGCAATCCCTAGTCAGTAATCAGTAATCAGTAACCAGTAATCAGTGAAAAGAAAGCTCCGAACTTGCCACTTGATACTACTAACTGAAAACTCAAACCTGATAACTGATAACTGATAACTACTAACTGATAACTACTAACTGATAACTCAAACCTGATAACTGATAACTGATAACTGATAACTGATAACTGATAATGGACGACTCCAAACGACTTTTAAATCACCGATTTTTGCTAAAGTAACGTGGTGTTGATTGACGGTAAAACCATTATCGGTAAATCTTGCTGATTGTTTAGATTTACGTTTTTTAAATTTAGGAGGTTTTACTTTCTTTCCTTTTCTTTCTCCCTTGCAAGATGCAAAAAAGTTAGAGTAGGCTGTCTCTAAATCTCTTAAAGACTGTTGTAAAGGAATAGAAGAAACTTCAGTTAACCACTGTTTTTCTTTTGTTTTTTTAATCTGAGTTAGTCTTTTAGACAACTCGGTATATTTTGGCTTTTTTTCTCCTTGTTGATAGAGTTCTTGGCAGTAAGCT
>NZ_JADBTZ010000187.1:0-22466 GCF_020245885.1 Microcystis sp. M165S2
TGGGGAGTAGTCCCTAAGAGTGCTTGCCTTGTAGGTGTAGTCGGACTAGACATGAAGCTGTAAGACCAAAATTAGCTTTGCTAGTAGAGGCAGGATTCAGCCCAAGAATCTCCGCACTTTTAGGGCGGAGAGTGTCAAAAACCCCTGACTTTTGCCAGCAGTGAACCACGATGACTGATGTTCCCGTTTCTCGCATTCGCAATTTTTCCATCATCGCTCATATCGATCATGGTAAATCAACTCTCGCTGATCGCCTCCTGCAAATTACGGGAACCGTAGCCCAACGGGAGATGAAAGAACAATTTCTTGATAATATGGACTTGGAACGGGAACGGGGTATCACCATCAAGTTACAAGCGGCACGCATGGATTATACCGCTAAGGATGGTCAAAAATACGTTCTCAATCTGATTGACACCCCGGGCCATGTGGATTTTTCCTACGAGGTTTCTCGGTCTCTAGCGGCGTGCGAGGGAGCTTTATTAGTTGTAGATGCGTCCCAAGGCGTGGAAGCGCAAACTTTAGCCAATGTTTACCTAGCACTGGAAAATAACCTCGAAATTATCCCAGTTTTAAATAAAATCGACCTACCCAGTGCCGAACCGGAACGAGTGGCGGCGGAAATCGAGGAAGTGGTGGGTTTAGACTGTAGTGAGGCGATTCGTGCCTCGGCTAAGGCCGGGATCGGTATTAATGATATTCTAGAGTCGATCGTCCAATTAGTTCCCCCTCCCCAAGATACCCTCGCAGAACCCTTCCGAGCTTTAATTTTTGATAGTTATTACGACGCTTATCGAGGGGTAATTGTCTATTTCCGCGTCATGGATGGTCGGGTGAAAAAGGGCGATAAAATTCGTTTTATGGCTTCTGGTAAAGAATTTATTATTGATGAATTGGGAATTTTATCACCGCAACAGGTACAAGTAGATGAACTTCACGCGGGAGAAGTGGGTTATCTGGCAGCCGCAATTAAAACTGTCGCTGATGCCCGGGTGGGTGATACGATTACTCTAACCGCTAAACCGGCAAAAGAGCCTTTACCCGGTTATACGGAAGCAAAACCGATGGTTTTCTGCGGATTATTCCCCACCGATGCCGATCAGTACGCCGATCTCAAAGATGCGCTGGAAAAGTTAAAATTAAACGATGCAGCTCTATCCTACGAACCAGAAACTTCTAGCGCCATGGGTTTTGGTTTCCGTTGCGGTTTCTTGGGACTGCTACACATGGAAATCGTGCAGGAAAGACTAGAAAGGGAATATAACTTAGATTTAATTACCACTGCTCCCTCGGTAGTTTATCAGGTCACTACCACCGATGGGGAAATTGTCGAAGTGGATAATCCTAGTTTGTTACCTTCCCCACAAAAACGGGAAAAAATTGAGGAACCTTATATCCAAGTGGAAATGATTACTCCGGAAACCTATGTAGGTGCTTTGATGGAATTATGTCAAAGTCGTCGGGGAGTTTTCAAGGATATGCGTTATTTTACTAAAACTCGCACCGCTTTGATTTATGAGTTACCTTTAGCAGAAGTGGTGACAGACTTTTTTGATCAATTAAAATCTCGATCGCGCGGTTACGCTAGTATGGAATATCAATTAATTGGCTATCGGGAAAATGAGCTAGTTAAATTAGATATTATGGTCAATGGTGATCCCGTTGATGCTTTAGCGATGATCGTTCACCGGGATAAAGCTTATTATGTTGGTCGCGCTTTAACTGAGAAGTTAAAAGAATTGATTCCCCGGCATCAATTTAAGGTTCCCATTCAGGCCGCTATTGGTTCTAAAATTATCGCTAGTGAACATATTCCTGCTTTAAGAAAGGATGTCTTAGCTAAGTGTTATGGTGGCGATATTAGCCGCAAGAAAAAGCTGTTAGACAAGCAAGCAAAAGGGAAGAAACGGATGAAAGCGATCGGAACTGTTGATGTCCCGCAAGAGGCATTTATGGCAGTCCTAAAACTCGATCCTCAGTAAAGTCTAGGGGTGAGAATTAACTCACCCTTTTTAGTTTTGGCAGTGGCTAATTATTATGAAGCTTTTGAGATTATCCTATCAAGATTTAGCCTCTGGATTAAGTATAGATTATTGCGACTTTTTTCCAGATTTGAATTTATTAGTTGGTATCTCAGGTGCAGGAAAAACCTCTATTTTAAAGGCAATTAGTAATTTAAAAAGAATCGCTAACGGTGCATCGGTAAATGGTGTAAAATGGGATGTAGAATTTTTAACCAATGATCATGTTCGTTATCATTGGTTGGGTGAATTTGAGGTTAAAAAAGCCCGTTCTCTTATCAAAAATGATGCAGATGAAGTCAATAGTAATGACGGCGAAAATAAGGTTAGTATAATTAGGGAAACTCTTTTAAAAGATCAAGAGGTTTTGATCGAAAGAAACCAAGAGGTAATTGAGTTTAAACATTCAAAGACACCAAAACTACCATCTTATTTAAGCTGTATAGAGCTTTTCAATCAAGAAGAAGATGTTTTCCCTGTTCGACAGGAATTTAACAAAATTATTTTCAATCCACTTAGGTTTGCTATCTCATATTCAACATTTGATAAAATCCTTAGAAACTACGAATATAACGAATATAACTCTCTCTCTGAATTACAATCGAGTCAACTTGATATTTCCGACAAACTACTGATCACTTATCAAAAATATCCCGATACGTTCGAGATAATAAAGATAAAGTTTTTTAAAATTTTCCCTCAATTTGAAGATTTAAAAATAGAATCTTTAAAACCTTTTTCATTAACTCGAAGTGGTTTACTTAAAAACCCACCTTACATACAAATAAAAGAAAAAAACTCTCATGTCTGGATTTTAGAACCAAATATCTCCTCTGGAATGATAAAAAGCCTGATGTTCTTAGCAACGATCGAATTATCTGCTGCTGGCCGCGTTATATTAATCGATGAATTTGAAAATAGTTTGGGGGTTAACTGTTTGGACACTTTAACAGAAGATTTATTAGTTAATTATCGAGATTTACAGTTTATTATTACCAGTCATCATCCTTATATAATTAATAATATCAGTGCTGCCTATTGGAAAATAGTCACTCGTAAAGGAGGAGTAATTCAGGTACACAATGCGGCTGATTTTCATATTTCTAAAACTCGACAAAAAGCCTTTATTGATCTTATCAATGTCTTAGAAGAATTTCCCCAAGGAATTAGTTAATCGATGAATATTTACTTTTTAGTTGAAGGAAGAAGTACCGAAAAAAAGCTTTATACTGCCTGGTTAACTCATCTTATTCCCGAATTTAAGCGAGTTGATTTTTACGATCAAGTCAATCACAATAATTACTTTCTGATTAGTGGTAATGGCTACCCCTCCATACTTAATGAGGGAATTCCTAACGCTATCGATAAAATTCAAGAAGTATCCAAATATAACTATCTAGTCATCTGTCTCGATGCTGATGAGGATACTGTCGAAGAAAGAGAACAATATGTTAATGACTTTATCACCAAACATATTACTGTTCCTGCAACAATCGAAATCGTGATCAGCATTCAAAATCGCTGTCTTGAAACATGGCTACTAGGCAATCGCACAATATTTAATTCTAAACAACCTTTACAGGGAATTTTAGCTGATTATGTTCAACACTATGATGTTTACGAAAATGATCCCGAACTAATGGGTAGATTTAATTGCAGAAATCATGCCGATTTTCATTTTGCTTATCTAAAGTCTATTTTTGAAGCTAAACGTTTGTCTTATTCTAAAAAATTCCCTGGGGAAGCTCAAGAACAATACTATCTTAATGAATTAAAAAAGCGTATCGATAAAACTGAACACTTAAAAACCTTTCAGAAATTTATTAATTTTTGTGATAATATTCGCCAAAATTTCCGATAAATTGATCTGTGGTGCTTCTGCCAAGGATGAAATATAAGCTGATCTGGCATCGTCTGCTGACTAATGGCTGGGTGAAAATGTAGTACGGACTGTGATTGAGAATACAAGACTATGACAAGGCTTTTGTCCTAGAAATTTCTAGATCGGCCGATTTTTGTAGTATTGTAGTATAATGGTAACTCCAGAAAAACAATCATAAAAGTGCCGTCAGTATCTTCAGTTAGCAGTTACCAGATAGAAGTTAAAAATTGGCAATTTACTTGATGTTATGGCTTCCTTACGGGATATTCTCAGTTACTACCGCAATTATCAAAAAGCCGCCTTTTTGAGTATTGGTGCAGCGAGTGTCTTTGAAATTATCGATCTGATGGTTCCCTATGCTGTCGGACAGATTCTTAATGTTCTTTCTGATCAGCCTTTAGATGGATTCGTGCAATCTTTGGTTGATCGCACCATGATTTTAACTCCCTTTGCCTCAGAAAAGTGGGTTAGTTTGGCAGTATTATTAGGCTTAATTTTCCTAACCACGGTAATTAAAGCACCAATTCAGCCTTGGGTGGGTGTCTGGTTTCACTGGGAAATATCCTTAAGAGCGAGACGAGATCATCTCAGAAAAATTATTGCCAAAATTCTCACCTTACCCCTCTCTTTTTACGATGAAAATAATCCTGGACGCATCGCTAACCGGATTGCCAAAGGGATAGAAAATCATACTTGGACTTATCCCGAAGTGGCGGGAATGATGATCCCAAAATTGTTTAGAGTTTTCGGTATTTTTATTGTTATTTGGGTAATTCAATGGCAGATCGCCCTTGCTTTTCTTATTTCTTTTGTATTAATTGTAGCTTTTGTTGTGAGAGATTTAAAAGATTTAATGCAAAAAGAAAGGATTCTGGATCAGCACATCGAAAATACCCAAAGTCGCAATTCTGAGATTATTACTAATATCAAAACCGTCAAAGCTTTTGCCACAGAAGGACAGGAATTATATCGTCAGAAACAGCGTTTAGAGAGAGAATTTACCTACGTTATCCATCGCATTCATAAGGGTTATGTGGACTTAATTACTTGGGAAAAAACTCTCGTCCAAGCTAGTTTATTTGGAGTATTTTTCTTTACTCTCCTAGCTACCGTTCAAGAGAAAATCTCGATCGGGCATTTTATCACCACCTATACCCTCGCTAGTATGGCCTATGCGGAATTAGATCCCCTATCCCAAATGGCAGAAACTTTCGCCCGTCGCTATGCTTCTATGGCACGTCTAAACCAATTTATGAACTTGCCCAGTGGCACTGATGCTGGTAGTCTTTTAGCCGATCATGCCCAACACAATCCCTATCGTTTTATGGGTAAACTAGAATTAAGTAATCTTAGCTTTGGCTATAGTCCAGAAAGAATGATTGTCAAGGATATTAATATTCTGATTGAACCCTATCAAACCTTAGCATTAGTGGGAAAATCTGGTTCAGGAAAATCCACTTTAGTTAAGTTACTTTTCCGCTATTTTGAACCGAATCAAGGGCAAATTCTGATGGATGGCGAGGATATTAGTCGCTTAGATGTGACTTGGTATCGGCGACGGTTAGCGATTGTCCATCAAGAAGTAGATGTGTTTAATGGTACGGTGTTAGAAAATCTCACCTACGGTAATCCTAATATTAGCTTTGAGAAGGTAGAAGAAGCCTGTAAAATTGCCCGTGTTGATGAATTTATTCATGAATTATCTAATGGTTATTCCACTATTGTAGGGGAAAGGGGCGTGCGTCTTTCGGGGGGACAAAGACAGCGTTTAGGAATTGCTAGGGCGTTAATTGTTGATCCAGATGTGTTAGTTTTTGATGAGGCCACTTCTAGCTTAGATTATGAGTCAGAAAGAGCCATTCAACTAGCCATGAAATCAATACTAGGCACTCGCACCACGATTATTATCGCCCACCGTCTTAGTACTGTTCGAGAAGCTGATCAAATTGTCGTCTTGGATAATGGTCGCATTGTCGAGATCGGTAGTCATGACCAATTATTAAATCAGCAGGGAATCTATCAACGTCTCCACTCTTTACAAGAAAGCGGCGAACTGGTTTAGTTTTAAGATAGTCCCCGATAGCGGACTGAGAAAATATATCTAATGGAAGTTGATCACCATGTCTAACGAAACCGTTACCTAGGGCTTGCTGAATAATGGTAAAACCCTTTTAAAATAAAGCTTTTGACCTGTTAAAGTCCGATGTGCATGCTGCGAAAATAGGATTGGGACTTTCAAAAACCTTGCATTATCCTTCTTATAGTACATCGCTTGGTACAAAAAACAAGGGCAACAAAGCCTGAAACGACCGGCTACTGACTCGGAGACTCCTGACTCCTACCCCCACCGAAAAACTTTTTCAGCAGACCCTACCTATTCCCTAGAAGCTGTTTTGACTAGGATTGAGGGGAAAATTGACAATTTCCAAAAAGACGTTGACCAAAAATTTGAAAGTCTCCAAAAAGATGTTGACCAAAAATTTGACACTTTCCAAAAAGATGTTAACTAAAAATTTGACAAAATCGACGAACGGTTAAATAAGCTAGAGGTAGGACAGGCAAAGTTAACCGAAAAGGTTGAGGGAATCGATAATCGCCTAAAATCAGTGGAAGGAACCCAAAAAAATCAGGTTTGGACATTAATTATTCTTTGGGCAAGTGCGATCGCGGTTGCTTTCCTGACAACCTTCTCAAAGATTTGATCTAATCTCAGACAGAAGTAAGCCGGAGCCAATTACCCACTCTCACGCGATGTGCAACTAAAAACGACGGAATCAGGGTTACAGAGGATACTTTATCTCTGCTGATTTCTGAAAGCTTTGTCAATCAAGACTAAAAATATAGTTGCACACGGGGTCACTCTCTATATGCGAGAATAGCCTGTGTGAAAAACCTAGGTAAGTGTTATGGTTGCACCTATGCAAAATAGGCAGTTTAACGGGTTGTCTAGTCAAGAAGCTGGCGATCGCTTGAAACAGCATGGCTACAACGAACTGCCCTCGACCCAGCATCGTACTTTTTTAAGGATCGCCCTAGACATTATCCAAGAGCCGATTTTCTTGCTCCTGATTGCCTGTGGTGTCATCTACCTCTTTTTGGGTGATGCTCAAGAAGCTCTGATTTTGTTGGGGTTTGTCTTTTTTATTATTGGCATCAATCTTTACCAGGAGCAAAAAACGGAACGTTCTCTAGAAGCACTGCGGGACTTATCCAGTCCTCGGGCCTTGGTGATTCGAGATGGGGAGCGGCAGCGGATTGCGGGGCGAGAAGTGGTACAGGGGGATTTGATCGTGGTGGAGGAGGGCGATCGCGTTCCTGCGGATGCGATTTTGCTGTGGTCGACTCACTTGACGATTGATGAATCGCTGTTAACCGGAGAGTCTGTTCCGGTCAGGAAACGTACCATCCAGCTGGAAGAAGACCCGAAGCACCTTTCAGCCACCTTGAGACCGGGTGGAGACGACTTACCCACTGTCTATTCCGGTACTCTTGCGGTACAAGGGCAGGGCATTGCCCAGGTGCAAGCAACGGGTATAGGCACTGAAATGGGAAAAATTGGCAAAGCTCTGCAAACGGTTGAACCGGAAGACACTGTCTTACAGAAAGAAACCCGTCGCATTGTCGGTAAATTGACGATGATTGCGCTTGCCATTTGCGCGGCGGTGGTCGTGATTTATGGACTAACCCGGGACGATTGGTTGCATGGCTTTTTGGCAGGATTAGCGCTGGCAATGGCAATTTTGCCCAATGAAATTCCGGTGGTGCTGGCCATCTTTCTGGCTCTGGGAGCGTGGCGATTCTCGCAAAAACAGGTACTAACTCGTCGCATTCCAGTGGTTGAAACCCTGGGTTCTGCCACCGTTCTTTGTGTCGATAAGACTGGAACCCTGACATTGAACCAAATGGCCGTCAAACAGTTGTTGGTTTACAGAGGCTCCAATGCTTATCTGTACGATGTGACGCTCCACGAGCGCGAACCCTTGCCCGAAGTCCTTCATCCCCTGATCGAGTTTGGCATTCTAGCGAGTCGCAAAGATCCCTTTGACCCGATGGAGAAAGCGTTGCAGCAAATTGGTTGGAATTACCTGGCCAAGACTGAACACCTGCATAGCGATTGGCAACTACTGCGCGAATATCCCCTGTCCACCGATCTCTTGGCCATGTCCTGTGTCTGGGAATCCCTGACGGGGGAGCTTACCGTTGCGGCAAAAGGGGCCCCAGAAGCGATCGCTGATCTCTGCCATTTCAGCCCGATTCAGCAACAGGAGCTTGCCGAACAGATCCAGGCAATGGCCACAGAAGGTTTGCGAGTTCTGGGAGTCGCTCAAGGACGCAAAATAGGAACATTACCCAAAACTCACGCTCTTGAGTCATCTGGGCCTCTAGCCTACTTGGAATCTGACGATCGCTTACCTGTTCAACAACACGACTTTGAGTTTGAATTTGTCGGACTCATCGGACTGGAAGACCCCGTGCGTCCTACCGTCGCACCTGCGATCGCCGAATGCTATGGTGCGGGAATTCGCGTTGTGATGATTACGGGTGATTATCCAGTAACAGCCCAGAACATTGCCCGTCAGATTGGACTCAGGCCTTTAGACAAGGTGATCACCGGCAGGGAACTGGAGCAAATGGGTGAGTCGGAACTGCGCGATCGCATTCAAAGCACCAACATCTTTGCCCGTGTCGTCCCCGAACAAAAACTATTGATTGTCAATGCACTGAAACGCTCCGGTGAAATTGTGGCCATGACCGGCGATGGTGTCAACGATGCCCCAGCACTCAAGTCTGCCCATATCGGCATTGCCATGGGTGAACGGGGTACCGATGTAGCGCGAGAGTCTGCCGATCTGGTCTTGTTGAAAGATGATTTTTCGTCCATCGTCGAATCGGTCAAACTGGGAAGACGTATCTTTGACAACCTGAAAAAGGGGATGGCCTATACCTTAGCCGTTCACGTTCCGATCGCAGGTATGTCCTTGATTCCAGTCATGTTTGGCTGGCCCTTGGTGCTACTCCCGATCCACATTGCCTTTCTGCACTTAATTATCGATCCGGCCTGCACGGTTGTGTTTGAAGCTGAACCGGCAGAAAGCGATATTATGCGCCGCCCCCCCCGTAATCCCAAAGAACCCTTGTTCAGTCGTCGGACGTTGCGATTGGCCTTGCTTCAGGGGATCAGCGTTTTAGTGGTACTGGTTATTGTATTTGCGATCGCCTATAGCAACGGCAATAGTGAATTAGATGCTCGTGCCTTAGCATTTACGACATTGATTATCTCCAACCTCGCTATGATATTAACCAATCGTTCCTGGTCCCGAACGATTCCAGAAATGCTCCAAGCTCCTAATCAGGCTTTGTGGTGGGTGATCGGCGGTGGACTCCTGTTTTTGGGATTAGTTCTCTATGTTCCCTTGCTACGACACCTGTTCAGCTTTTCACTTCTACATACTGATGATTTGCTGGTCAGCTTAGTTTCTGGAGTTGTCAGTATTTTCTGGTTTGAAGGACTAAAACTGTGGAACCGTCGGAACTTGAACATCTAAAAAATAAAAGTCATCTACCGCTCCTGAACTCAATCGTTGGAAAGTATTTTGGCTCTTCTGGTTTCTGTGTGGAAACGAGGTCTATACTGATAGAATATCCGCAAAATAGTCCTAAAAGTCTTGCCAAATAAGCACTTCAGGATTACATAAGCAAAAATTATCACACAAAGTCGAGAAGAGCCAGTATTTTTTTCAGGTAATCCCTAGAATTAATAGTAGCAACCTCACCACCCCCTTATCCTGATCGGTTAGCCAAAAATTGTCACTTTTCCGATTTAACCCTCTGCTAACCAGCGCACGGCATCCTTAGCGTGGTAGGTTAAGATAATATCGGCACCCGCCCGTTTAAAGCTGGTTAAAGTCTCTAAAGTCACTCGTTTTTCGTCAATCCAGCCATTTAACGCCGCCGCTTTAATCATTGAATATTCCCCCGACACATTGTAGGCAGCCACGGGTAAATTAGTCATTTCCTTGATTCTCCAGATAATATCCAGGTAAGATAGAGCAGGTTTAACCATTAACATATCTGCTCCCTCTAATACATCTAATTCCACCTCTTTTAAGGCTTCCCTGGCATTACCCGGATCCATTTGGTAGGTTCTGCGATCGCCGAATTGGGGGGTAGAATCGGCGGCATCCCGAAACGGCCCATAATAGGCAGAGGCATATTTAGCCGTATAGGAAAGAATCGGTGTATCACTATAACCCGCCTCATCCAATCCCTGACGAATTGCCTGCACGAAACCATCCATCATTCCCGACGGTGCAATGATATCCACTCCCGCTTTTACCTGGGAAACGGCGGTTTTTTGCAATAATCCCAGAGTAGGATCGTTTAACACCCTGCCGGTTAAATCTCCCGTTTGCAGATAACCACAATGACCATGGTTAGTATATTCACACAAACAAGTATCAGCGACAATGAGTAGATCGGGAACTGCCTCTTTAATCGCTGTGGCCGCTTTTTGCACAATACCATGATCGTGCCATGCTCCCGTCGCCTCTGTGTCTTTACTTTCTGGCAGCCCGAATAAAATAATCGCTGGGATTCCTAAATCCCGCACTTCCTTGGCTTCGTCAACAATTTTATCGATTGATAATTGGTACACCCCCGGCATCGATTTCACTTCCTGGGCAATACCTTCCCCCGTCGTGGCGAAAAGGGGATAGATAAAGTCATTGGCTGTCAAGACGGTTTCACTCACCAGACGGCGCATTTGAGGGGTTTGACGCAGACGACGGGGGCGATGAATAGGAAACATAGTTTTTTGTGATTAAATCGGGAATCTTGTCTCGATTCTTTAGTTTAAATCTTTGCTGAGGATGAACACAAATCAATTCAGCCGGCAGCCAGCAGCCGGCAGCTATCCGCAATATTTAGTTATTTTGAGCTTAATCACAATATTTAGGTCAAAAATGACCTGATGAGGCTCTATCGTCGTTTTGAGGGCGAAAAACCAGCAATTTGACTAAAATTTAATCTTTATAGCCATCACTTTTGCTGTCGCCACCACCGCGTCTATTTACAAAACTTTACCTCATCAGAGGATTAGGGAAATGGGGAGATAGGAAGATAGGGAAATGGGGAGATAGGGAAATGGGGAAATTTCAACTAATACCCCAACACCCAAACCCCAACACCCAAACCCCAACACCCAAAACCCATCTCCATTTGCGAGAAGGATCGTTTATTCTAGGAAATAAGAGCGATCGATTCAGGATTTTTGCTATGGCCAACTTAGGTGATTTAGTCAAAAAAGCAGTTTATTTGGGCGTAGGCATTGCTACTTATGCCGCCGAAAAAGCTGAAGTAAATTTACAAGAATTAAGAAATCAAGCCCAAAAATTAGCCGATGAAATGATTTCTCGCGGCGAAATAAACGCGGAAGAAGCGCGCAAATACGTCGATGAGTTGGTGAAACAGGCACAACAGCAAACGGTAGAGGGTAACGAATCTAATATTCCCCATGAACCCCGACGGATAGAAATTATTGAAGATGAGGAGGACACCAAAGCAGCCGATCCAAAAGTAGATGAATTGCAGCAAAAGGTGGAACGTCTTCAGGAGGAATTGCGGAAACTACAACAGGATTAAACCTAATTTTAGGGACAAATAATTAATTATTACCAGACAAGGGATGCAAGTATAAACATGGACGATTGGCAGAAGGATTTTTGGGAAGTGATCGAAACTGTGGCGGTGGGAATTGAAACTTTTTTCCAAGAAGTGACCCAAACTATCGAAGAAATTAATGAGGAAATTATCATCGATCTGGAACAGTTCATTCAAGAGGTTTTACCCCAGGAATTAGAAGAATTTTTTAACTCCGATGAATCCCTATTTTCGGAATTAGATGAACCCTCGGATTTTATCCTCACTCCCAAGGTTAACCCCGATCCTAACACCCATCCTGCTTGTATCGGTTGCCGTAATTATCACGGTTATATCTACGGAGGCAATCTTCTCGTCTGCGGTTTCCATCCCTACGGTTGGGATGGTGATAGTTGTCCCGATTGGCAAGCAGAGGATTAATTATTTTTCTACAAAATCAGGTAGGGTTATTATCCCTACCCATAACTTTTATCTCAAAGCAATTGTCTGTCATTTTTAGTTAAGAATTACCCTTGGGAGCATGGTAGGGTTCCGCATCAAAAGGCTGCATCCCCACATCTGGATATTCATCATTGTTGGGGCTAAAAATGCGGGCAAAAGCCTCTGTTAGGTACTGGACAGCATTGTGTAATGTATCCTTGATATTCATTGCTTTTCTCTCCGACTCTCGACAACAATCCCAGTTCAACTTCGGATAAGGTTGATCCACCCCTCCACCCCAATTATCTGGCCAGAATCTTATCAATTGTTGACTTTTGCAATAATTCTTGAATAATCTTCATAAGACTTGATGTTTTTTCTTGTTTATTTAAACTTTTATAATAATTCTTGTATTTTTGTAAAGGAAAGATTATTCAATAAAACACCGTATCTTTGTTGATCATCTAAGCACAAATATCGATTGACAAAAACTTTTAATTCAGCATTATTTATCTCCTCATCCAAAAAAGGCTCGATGGCTTTCTGACGAAGTGCTTTGATTTTGTTGAGGTTTAATCCCAACTTTTCGATAGTATTAATTGCTTTTTGATCATTTTCTTGTGCGGGTTTAATTGTACCATCATAATTAAAAGCAAAGTGAGACTCACAATCGGGATTAAGTGGAGAGATTAAGAGATTTTCATCAAACCAGCTATTTTTTAGATTACCACAGTGCCGAGGTTCACCAGTCCTAAGATTTGCCTGACAGGAACATAGCAAATTGGCATAATCTAAAGGATCAACAGTGGGATCACTTTGAGGTTTAAAATGTTCTATATGGCATTCACCATCAACCAATCGACTTTCACAATAACAACATATTTCCCCCTGTTCTGTCATCAAAGCTTTAATTAGTATTTCTTTTGGTTTTCCCGCTAAACTTTTAAAGTCGGGCTGCCAATCTGAGTTAGCTTGCTCTTTCCAATTCTTAAACTCCGGTGGTTCTTGTCTTTTCCTAATATACTTCATTTTCCGATAATTTCCTTGCGTCGAATGATAACTTCAGCTTTAATTAATTCTGGATCATCTTGAATTTTAGCTCTGAGATCATTGATTTTATTTTTAGCTGCCTCTAATTGATTGTGAGATATTTGTTCATAGATATCTTTCAAAGCTTCAGCGATTTCCTTGGGACGAGTTGTCTCTAATCCCATCAAATCTTCCAAAATTCGATCAACATTTTTGCCGTAGGACTCCTGCACGGGATGAAATTTTATTCCCATTTCTGTTTGTTCCATGAAGTGTAAACTTTCTGGCTGAACATGAGTGATAATATTAGGAGAATGGGTGGAAATAAAAAATTGACAGTTAGGAAAAACTTCTAGTAATTTAGGTACTACAAATCTTTGCCATTGAGGATGTAAATGTAAATCAATTTCGTCAATGATAATAACACCATTACCCCTTAAGGGATCAGAATTTTGAGGATTAGCAATCGCCATTCTTCGAGCTAAATCTCCCAGCATAGCAATCAGACATTTTTCTCCATCAGAAAGTTGATTAACAGTAACTATTTTATCCTTTTTTGTTACTTCCATTCTTAAAGGATTACGACGGACGCTAAGATTAGTAAAATCGGGTAGAAAACGTTCGATCGTTTCCCGAACTGCTTCCAATTGGGGATCGGGAAAACAAAAACCTTCTGGTTTAATTAGATCATACTGATATCTTCTATTTTCATTTTCTAAATCTTCACGTTCGCAAAACCATTCAAAAAAAGTGCGAAAATATGATCCACTGGTTAAATCATTTTCGTAGGCACTTAGAGAATCAAATTTATGTTTTGTTCTCATTGGTATATCCAGCACCGCTCGATTAACAGAATAATCAACAAATAAAGGTAAGTTAATTTGTCCTTGATGTTCAGTAATTTGTCGTTGTATTTTTTTAGTATAATCATTTAATTGCCTAAAATTACTCCCTTCCCCAGCGGGGATATATCCAGTCCTAGTTTTTACTATTTTCCAAGTAATCTCTTGACTATCTTCCGTCACCCCAGTGATTTCAATTATAGCCGTCCACTGACCATTATTAATCTCGGTTTCGCTAATCTTTCGTCCACTGGCATTAGTATTTTTTAGGCGATTAACTAACCATGAAAGCATAATCGCCAAACTATCTAAAATGGTAGATTTTCCAGAACCATTAACTCCTATAAATACGTTTAGTTGCCGATGAAAGTCAATGTTTAAACTGACTGCACCTCGATAATTAATAAGCTTTATAGACTTAATTTTCATGGATTTTTGTATCGGCAAGATTTGCTTATATTTGAGATAATTGTTAGAGAATGACTCCCAGATAATTTTTTATAAAACTGAGACATGGTTAAGAGGCAATCCCGATGAAAAAATTTTCATCACCAGAGATGAAAGAGGTTTCTTTACCTACACCCCACACCCCACACCCCACACCCTACCCCCACCGAAAAACTTTTTCAGCAAACCCTATTTATCGAAAATTTGGGTTAAAACCCCGACTGACTTTCCCGATCGCTGCTGTCTGTGAGACAATCGATCGAGTGTTATCCTAAACTCCGCCAATTTTCATGTCCGACGACGCTACTATTCGCACTGCTGTACAACGTCTCTACAATACCTATCCTTTCCCCCCCGAACCGCTCCTAGACGAACCTCCTCCGGGTTACAATTGGCGCTGGAATTGGATTGCTGCCTATAACTTTTGTTGTCATCATAAACCCGAACGAGAGGATATCCGGATTCTCGATGCGGGTTGTGGTACTGGTGCAGGAACCGAATATCTGCTCGCGCTCAACCCCTTTGCTAATATAGTCGCTATAGATATCAGTGAAAAAGCCTTAGAAATTGCCAAAGAACGCTGTAATCGTTCGGGAGTCGCCGCAAAACACCGAGCTTCTCTGGCTTTTCACCATTTACCTCTAGAATCTGCCACTAATCTCCCCGGAGAATTTGATTTAATTAACTGCGTCGGGGTGCTGCACCATCTCCCAGACCCGATTAAAGGTATTCAATCGCTCGCGCAAAAACTGGCCCCCGGGGGTCTGCTGCACATTTTCGTCTATGCACAATTGGGACGCTGGGAAATCCAGTTAATGCAATCTGCGATCGCAATTTTGCAGGGAGACCGACGCGGGGATTATAAAGATGGGGTCGCTGTCGGACGAGAGATTTTTGCCTCTCTACCGGAAGATAATCGCATTTTGAAACGGGAAAAAGAGCGTTGGTCAATGGAAAATTATCGCGATGAATCCTTCGCTGATATGTACGTTCACCCCCGGGAAGTGGACTACAATATCGATACCCTCTTTCAACTGATTGATGCGTCAGGATTAGCCTTTATTGGCTTTTCTAACCCTTCCTACTGGCAATTAGACCGTTTATTGGGTAAATCCCCCGAATTGATGGCTAGGACGCAAAATTTAGGAGAAAGGGAACGTTATCGCTTGACGGAATTATTAGACCCCGAAATCACCCACTATGAATTTTTCCTCGCTAAACCACCGATTTTGACTGCCGATTGGTCCCGGGATCAAGTCCTAGAGAATGCAGTGGCCGAAGTTCATCCCTGTCTTTACGGTTGGCCTAGTGCAAGTGTTCTAGATTACGATTATCGGCCGGTTAATCTCTCGGAGAGAGAATTTGCTTTTCTACAAGCTTGTGATGGTCGTTTAACTGTGGCAGAAATCGACGCTCAAGTTGCCTTAGGATTAACTGGTGTGCGTTCTTTACAACAGCGCCAACTACTGATTTTAACTTAGGAAAAATTTGGGGATGTTAGAGATAGCGTCCCTTGGCAATGGGTAACTTGTGAACTAACTTTGCTAAATCTTGCCAAAACTTTTTTTTCTTAACAATTATCACCCCCCTGTCCCCATAGTTTCAGCCCCAGAATTAACCGGGGCTGAATTATAATAGTTAAAAAAGTGGACAAGGCTGCTAAATTTCTGATCAGTCCGATTTTTGCCCATTGGCAAATGGGAGAATTTAATCATTATCCCAAGATTCCGAGGCGATTAAGTCACCAATTTGATCTCTGAGAAGGTAGTCACATCGTTCTAGTTCACATTCAACACAAACCCACTCCCGGGGGGGAATGAACTGACAGAGAGTGTAGATCGGTTGGTGTCTGCTTACTACCCCCTGTTCTACCATCTGACGGACTTCGTCCTTGATCATCCTGATAGAGTAAGCGGTGGGAGCGGTGGAGAAAGTTATGGCACTCATGGGAGATTTCCTGCAAGATCTACAAAAGAAGTCTTATCACTAACTATAGTCTAACCTATAGAGGGACAAAAGAGATTTTTTGCTGTATCGACGATTACAATTTTTTATATATAGCGAAACCCTCTCCCCTCGCCAGTTTAGGCTTAGGTTAAGAAAAGTTAAATTTATCGGCTAAAAGTTGTCGAGTCCTCTTATGCCAAATCGGCCTTTTTAGCCGTCAGGAGTCAGGAGTCAGGAGATGGGGTGATAGGGTGTTGGGGTGTTAGGGTTTTGGGGTTTTAGTTGAAATTCCCCCACTTCCCCACTTCCCCACTTCCCCACTTCCCCACTTCCCGCTTACCCTAATAAATGGGGAATAAAAATAAAAGCCGCTACGAGTAAAGCGGCGATCGAGGCGATTAAAACGGCACCAGCGGCACAATCTTTCGCTATTTTGGCTAAATCATGGTAGGATTGCCCCACCGTCAGATCTACCACTGATTCTAGGGCAGTGTTAATTAATTCTAAGACCATCACCAGAGCGCAGGTAAGGGAGACAATCGCCATTTCTAGGGCATTAACCCGCAAAAATAAGCCCCAACTAATCGCTACTAGGGTAATCAGGGTGTGAATGCGAAAATTTCTTTGACTGACAAAAGCATAACAGACTCCTGCCCAAGCGTAGCGAAAACTGACTAACAGATTCGAGGCGACTTGCCAAGCGTATTCTCTTTGACTGGGATTGTTGCCCTCACTCACCTGTCCCGATCGAGGGATAAAATTATTGTTGAGATAGGGATTAGGTATGCTGGCAGATTGGTTGGCTTGATGATAATTTGTCTTCATATTCCTCAATAATGCTTGACAAAAACAACTAACTATGTATCGGCAATTTTGACGGTTGTTAACAAAGTTTCCTGTAAAGATAGCATTTCTAACAGACTTGTTTCATCGGGATGGTCCCAACCCAAAAGATGTAAACAAGCGTGGGCAGTTAACCAGGCCAATTCTCGTGCCAAAGAATGATTTTGTGTTAAAGCCTGTTGTTGTGCTGTCTCCACAGAGATGATAATATCCCCCAAATATAAAGGTTCAGTCTCTAAAATGCCCTCATCCACTGGGAAATCCACTTCGAGAGCGGCAAAAGCGAGAACATCCGTCGGTTGATCTTTGTGGCGATATTGGGAATTATAGGTCCGAATTTCTCGATCGTCTGTTAAGCGCAAACTTAGTTCATAACCGGCGGCAACGGGGAGATAATCCGATAGATAACTTAACCATGTCTCCAACCAATAGTGCCAAGTTTCCCCATCCACAGGACTATTTCCGGGATCAAAATAATTGTCCTGTAGGCATAAATCCACCACTAGGGGCAAAGTCTCACTCACCAGATTTCACCCTAGGGACGCGTCAGATAGGAAATACCCACAAAAAAGGCTAATAGGGCCGCCGTAGTCAAAAAAAAGTGTTTTAAAGAGATGCCTTTTTTCTTGACCATATTCCGCATCGCCAGCTTGACGTAACTGGGTTGCGCTTCGGTGGCGGTTTCTACTGCGGGGTCGGTGGCACTAACAGGTTCAGTCATCAGTAATTCCCCAGACAAAGATTGATCGCTATAAGTGTAACAGATTATTACAGAAGCGCAAAAACAATTCCAGTCAGTGGAAAAATTGTTCCCCTTCCGGGATAGTCAAAGTGGTCACTGCGTGCGCGTTGCGGGGGGTTTTGGGGTGTTAGGGTGTTAGGGTTTTAGTTCAATTTCCCCACTTCCCCAATTCCCCAATTCCCCACTTCCCCAATTCCCCAATTCCCCAATTCCCCAATTCCCCAATTCCCCAATTCCCCACTTCCCCAATTCCCCACTTCCCCAGCAGTCTAACCATGTCTTCCCACGATACCGAAAGCATCCAGACTATTTTTCAAAAAATTTGGGGCTATGATAGCTTTCGCTTTCCCCAACAGGAGATTATCGAGACAATTTTAGCGGCAAAAGATGCCCTGATTGTCATGCCCACGGGATTCGGTAAATCTATCTGTTTTCAATTGCCCGCTTTATTAAAAACCGGCTTAACCCTAGTGATTTCCCCCTTAGTTGCCCTCATGGAAAATCAGGTGGAGGAATTATTAGCCAAAAAATTACCCGTTGCCCTGATTCATCACGAAATCCCCCGACAACAGAGAAAGAAAACTTTAGATGCGATCGCAAGTCAAACCCTGCGACTTCTCTATCTTTCCCCGGAAACGCTCTTAAGTCCGCCCCTCTGGTCAAAATTAACCCTTCCCCACGTTAAAATTAACGCTCTCATCCTCGACGAGGCCCATTGTTTAACCCAGTGGGGCGATAATTTTCGTCCTGCTTACCGTCGTCTCGGTGCTGTCCGTCCCGCTCTTCTGCAATCGAAACCGGCCGGCAGCCAAATAGCGATCGCTGCTTTTACCGCCACCGCTAACCCTGCCACCCGTGAGACTCTCACCCGCGTCTTACAACTAGAAAAACCACAGCTTTTCTTAATAAATCCTTACCGTCAAAACCTTGACTTAAGCACGAAAATATGTATTAGCCCTGGTTGTCGTCGTCATCAACTATTAAACTTCCTCACCGGTCAATCTCGACAATCCGGCCTGATCTATACTCGTTCCCGTCGCCATAGTGAAAATTTAGCGGCATGGTTGCAATCTCTCCATTATCGCACCAGTGCCTACCATGCCGGTTTATCGCCCTTTCAGCGTCGGGAAATAGAACAAAATTGGCTGCGGGGGGATTTAACTTTTGTTGTCTGTACCTCAGCTTTTGGCATGGGTATCAATAAACCCGATGTGCGTTGGGTTGTCCACTACCAACCCCCAGCTTTACTATCAGAATACCTACAGGAAATCGGCCGCGGTGGTCGCGATGGCGGCAAAATGCAGGCTCTCACCTTAATTAGTGAACCGACGGGATGGTTAGATAATAGCGATAAAAACCAGCAAAAATTCTTTAACTCCCAACAGGAGCGTCAATACCGACAAGCTTGGCAAATTTTAGCCCAAATTCCCCTAGAGGGCAAAGTAGAGGCGATTAGTGCCGAATTTCCCGATGGTGCGCTCATTCTCTCCCTTTTACACAGTCTCGATCGCCTAGAATGGCTCGATCCTTTTCATTATCGGCTTATTTATCGCCATAATTCAGCCAAGATGACTTTTAAACCCAAAAATGAGATATTTCCCTACCTCTATACCCGTCGCTGTCGTTGGCACTTTCTGTTAAATGCCTTTGGGTTTCAGGAAAATGCCGATAATTTTCGCTGTGGTCATTGCGATAATTGTCGTCGCAGCTGATACCATTTAGTGAACAATCGACTATAACAAATCACCGCACCCGAAATAATAGTGAAATTTTGTGACCAAGTGCAGCCAAATACAAGAATCTTTGCTAGATTCCTAGAAGGCTTCTATGATAAGTCTCCTTAATTATCCTACGCACTTTGAACTGATATGGAACAACAACCCCCGCAATTAAACGGCGGTCAGAAAGAATTTACTATCAACTCGATTAATGACCGTCTACAAAAAGCAGTGGAATTGGCTAAAACTTGTGATCGGGATGCGGGGAGATCATCAAGGTATAAGCGGAGGGGTAGATTGATAAATGGGATAGGCGGTGGCTCAATAGCATTGCTAGGAATTGTAGTGACTGCACTTCCTCCCAATGCAGAGATTATTCGGAAATATATTGGTATTGCCAGTGCTGTGGCCGGCTCAATAATTGCGACCGCAGGTCAATATATTGACCCTGCAAGGGCTAGGCAACGTGCTATCGACCTAAAAACTTTAAAAGTACGACTAGAAAATCTTGCAGAAGAGAGTCATGTGCAGTTTTTGGGGTTGCAGAATGATCAGGCAGATATAAATGAGCTAGTCGCATTGAATAAAAAGTTTATGGATGAGTTTGCCGAGATTCAAAAAGAAGCTTTTGACCGAGGGGTTGATGTTTGATTGGTTCGATTACTGAGAGATCTTTGAACGCCATCGAGTTGTAAGGTGTGTTAAAAAAATATGAAGCTCTAATTCCCCTGCAAATCCTCAAACCTGAGACTAAAATTTTGTAGTGTGATCGCCGATATTGTAGTAAGATGCACTCTAAGTATGATCGCCGATCTTGTAGGGTGCGTTCCCTAATGTGGCTCCTACGGCTCCACCGATCGATTTTTGGGGAACGCACCATGCACATTTATTGAAGCTGTGGGTTTAAGTGCGATCGCCGATCTTGTAGGGTGCGTTCCCTAATGTGGCTCCTACGGCTCCACCGATCGATTTTTGGGGAACGCACCATGCACATTTATTAAAGCTGTGGGTTTAAGTGCGATGCCAAAGGCACTGGGTAGCAGCCGTAGTGCGATCGCCGATCTTGTAGGTTGGGTTGAGGCAACGAAACCCAACACCTTCGGAACTAAACTGCCAACGCTAATCTTGTATTGTTCTTAACCTTAAATAGCCTTTGGCCTACATGAGCATATTCACAGATTGACAGTCAGCGAGGCATTCAGCTATGTTTGAGATATTTAGAGCAAAACTTTTGAATGCCCACGCTGTTGACCGTTGGCCCATATCGATTCTTTTGCTACGCAGGCGATCGCCATGAGCCACCTCACATCCATGTTGAACGAGATCGAGAGATCGCTAAATTCTGGCTTCAGCCGGTTCGTCTTCAGAGTAACCAAGGATTTAACCGCACCGAAATTAACCGCATTCAAAAACTTGTTCAAGAAAACCAAGAACAATTACTAGCAGGCTGGAATGACTTTTTTAACGAATGAAGTATTTGAAACATTGGCAATTCAGCAATTGGCCATCACAGATGACACACTCAGTGTAGATTTGTCTGATGGGCGCACTATATCTGTTCCCCTGGCATGGTATCCTCGGCTCCTGCATGGCTCAATTGAGGAGCGCAATGATTATCGCTTGCTCGCTGGTGGCAGTGGAATCCATTGGAATCAACTAGATGAAGACATTAGCACTAAAAACTTGATTCTTGGCCAACCATCAGGGGAAAGTCAAAAATCATTGAAGCGTTGGTTAAATAATCGAGTGCGATCACCGATCTTGTAGTGCGATCGCCGATCTTGTAGGTTGGGTTGAGGCAACGAAACCCAACAATATTTGATTTAAGGTGTGTCACCGCAGTAACACACCTTTTACCTATCAGTCATCAGGAGAGCTTATTTATTTTCTGCTTAGATTCGGTTAAAACTGTACGTTCTCAAGTCGAGGAAGGGAATCATGGGAGAATTGTAGCAATAGACATCGAAACAGGGGCTTTTGAAGTGGCTGACGACAGCCTAACAGCTGCTAAACAACTGTTAATACGTTTTCCTGATGCACAAATATTTGGTATTCGGATTGGGCATCGCGCTGTCCATCGTTTTGGCTTTCGTTCCCCCAGTGTGTTGCCATGATGATGGGGAGCGTTAATTTGCGCCGAGAAGCAATTATTCAATGGAGATTTAACTGTTGGCGATATTACTCAAGGAATTCAAAAGTGAGACCTTGTTAAAGTTATGTAGGTGGCTTCCCTACTTTTCACCAAGCAAATTATGGACAAGGAGATGTTTTTGGTGTGGTTCTGATTAAAAAAGGTTACGGGAAAAGTGTTAGCATTCCCTTATCACAATTGAGATAGCAAAAAGAGCGATCGCCGAATTGGAAGGTACTTTAGTGCAGCATAACGCACCTTCCAATTCACTGCGTCAGAATTTTAACCAATAATTCTGGTGCAATCCGAAATCCAGCTTTGTCTACTAAGTCATCGATCAAAGGCTGTATTGAGATCCTCACCGCCGTAAACGGACGGTGATTCCCAAACCTCACGATTTGGGTTTCTGCTTCTTTCCCTTGCGGGGTTTCGCACCTGCCTTAACAGTTTTACTCTGTTCTGGTCTTATGGTCGCTCTACAGACTGACACCGCAAGTGCTGCGGCCAAAATGTTTTTACTAGCGTGAATATCTCGGTCATGGTGAGTCCCACAGTCTGGACAGTCCCATTCTCGAATATTTAACGGCATTTTCTCAGCAATATACCCGCAATTACTACACCGCTTAGAACTAGGAAACCATCTAGCTATTTCGATGTAATTTCTCCCATACCAACGGCATTTATAGGCTAATTGTCGAGTTATTTCTCCCCAACTAACGTCAGATATTGCCTGAGATAATTTCGGGTTTTTGACCAGATTCTTGACGGCTAAATTCTCAACCACA
>NZ_JADBTZ010000188.1:0-19633 GCF_020245885.1 Microcystis sp. M165S2
TGCTATTACTTTTTTAGTTATCAATCTTTCCACCCTGCTTCGGCAGGTTTTTTGGGCTTTTTTATGTCTGAAATGGAAAAACCGCACTTTTTCTGGGTCAATGATGACAATAAGTTATGACTTAGAGATTAATCGACAACTGAAGCTTATGCTTGTAGCTAAGTGAAATCATTGATTAAGAGACCTGTGCTTTTCAATAACTTTTTCAGCAGACCCTAAGTATTTTGTATCAGATGTTACTAAATACTCTGGTTATTCAAACTTTTCCATCTACTGACGGCTTTATATGAATTGTGGAAATGCTGTAAAATATAGCAAGTTGAGAACAAAAACCAAGTTTTCAACTATTAAATTTCCAATATTTGAATACCGCAGGGCTTGCGGGAAGGCATCAGCCTAAAGTCTGCCGAGCGAGCGTAAGACCAAAAAACCCCGCTTAGGGTAGAGGCAGTTGCGAAACCCCAGCGATGGGAAGAAACAGAAACTTAAATCGTGAGGTTTAGGAATCACCGTGGCTTTAGCCCGGTGAGGATGTCAAGCCAAGTGCAAGAGAGCCAGATATTTTAAAGACTCTGCTTGTTTTTCTGGTTCCCGAAACGATTGACCCAAAAGTCAGATCAGCTTATGTCCGATTATTACCCGTCCAAGCTCTACGCTCTGCTTCCCGATCCAGAACAGTACAAAAATCTTCCGTGTTGGGGAGGGGAAAAAGAATTCGATCGACTCGAGGAATGGTGGGAACAGAATCACGTTTTCCCTGAAGAAATTGCCAGTTCTTCAGACCGGGTTAACTTGAACTATACCGACCCAACTTGTCAACCCCAAAATCGGCTCCGAGTTAAACATCCGATCAGTGGGCAGGAACAGGAAATCGAGAGAGCCGGGAATCGGGAAGCGATCATCATTCCCGAGTTCATCGAGCGAGAAACCGATGCCCGAAAAGTCTTTTGGTGGTTCTGGCGTTTTTTCCCGGAACTCAATATTGGGCGTTCTTCAACTTTACTGGAACCCGCACACCCGATTTTGCCGGACTGTTCGATTTACAGTTACCGTAGTACGGTATCGGCGTTAGCCGGGGCGATGTATCCCGACGGGAACGCCGAACGAAAAAAACATCCTTATCTACTACTGTTTACCTTCTCTCCCGTTCAAGAATTCATTAAAGCCTCTCGCAAGTTCCTCGATTTCTGGGCGGGTTCTTACTTGCTTCATTACCTGAGCGCGAAGCTCTGTTGGTCTGTGGCCAAGTCTCAAGGACCGGACACGATCATCACTCCTTCACTGCGGGGTCAGGAAATTATCGATGCTCTTTTGCAGAAAGAATATCCAGAATTTCAGGAATCTTTCCGATCAATCGATCCCGAGTTCGATCGAGAAAAAGTCAATCTCTCTTTAGTCACGGCAGGTTTTCCCAACACGATCAGTATCTTGGTTGCGGGAAAAGAAGCCGCCGAAACGTTAGGACGAGAATTAGGCGAGCGATTAGGGGAACAGTGGAAAGATATCGCTCGCCAAGTGCGCGAGGACATTAAAAGCCGATTTCAACAACGGGATTTCGATCAACTCTGGCAAACGCTCATGGCAGACGGGGCGGGATTTTCCACCGACAGTCAAGAGGAACTCCGACGTTGGGTATCCCCGTCCCATCACGGATGTTGGGAGTGGTCGAAAATCTGGGAAGCTCAAATCGAGAACACTTGGGAGCCTTATTGGGTGGCGGTTCCCCTCGGGAATCCCAACGAAGATCTCCGTATCCGAGAGGATGAGAACTACAACTTCAATAAGAATTGGCTGGCCGCTCAGGAACAGATCGCCAAGACTCGTACCCAGACCCCGCCACCGACAGAAGCGGAGAAAATGATCTACGAGACTCTGAACGTGGGGACTTGGTGGGGTTCGATGCAAGCGCGGTTGGGTCAAGCCATCCAAGCCCTGAAAAATACACGGGTATGGCAAATTCCCGCCGCGCCGGGCAATCGTTCGACCATTTCCGGTCAGTTCAGCGCGATTCATCCCCGACTAAATTACGCGGGGAGATTTCAAGAGGGGGCCGGGGTTCCGAGCGAATCGATGCGCCTGTTCTGGCGGGCGATGGCGGAGGTTTACCCTGGATTATTTAACGGTTCCGAGCAGTTGAACGCCCTCGAACTGACGAAACGGATGGCTTGGGTTTACGGGGGGGTAAAACGGGATCTGCTCGATCGATCAGAACTGGAAAGCTCTCTCTCGACCGAGGAGGAAAACGAACTCGCGCTAACTGGGCCTGTTCGGGTTAACGAATTTTCCGAGATCACCCTGCCTCCAGAGGTGGTGAACGAACTGGGGTTAAACACGGCGATCCTGAACGAGATCGACTACGAACGGGCGATCCGTTTTCCGAACCTTAGCTCGATCGCCGCCGCTCGCTTTGCTCACGACGATCGCTATCAGGGACGGGGAAAACTCGCTCAGTATTGGCACACCCTAGCCCGATCCATCAGGACAGACCTAGGAGAAACCGAACGTCGTCGTTTCGCCGCCCGTACCCGTGGTCGCTCTTTCCAAGTCCCGAAGACCGATCGACAGATCAACCCGGACGGCAACCCGGGATGGGACTATAACGGCGTGATGTTCTCCAGCAAGTGGCTGGCCGACGAGATGGGACTTGATCGGGACGGGGCCGGGCGATTGCGGGGTCTGGTCGAGAAAGCCCATCGGGAGAGCGGGTTCGGGGACGGTTCGCCCAGTGACTGGTGGGCGATCGTCCTCGGTGATGGCGATGGCATGGGGGAATATGTTTCGGGCAAAAAACTTCACCCTTACGAACGGTACTTGATCGAGACAGATCCGACTCGATTTATCGGACGGGAACGTTATCGGGATCTCGACGAGGAAGAGTATCGAAGCAAAGAACGAGAATTTTTCGCCCAATTCGGGGGAAACGGGGAAAGCGAGGGCGCGACCCTGCTCGGAACCCGTAAGCGGATGGGGCCGGCTACCCATGTAGGACTCAATCGCGCCCTGTTGGATTTTTCCAACCGTATTGTGCCGTACCTGACCGAACATCGTTTCTGCGGTCGGGTGATCTATAGCGGTGGGGATGACGTGATGGCGGTACTGCCTTTGGAAGATCTACCGGAATACTTACTATCCCTGCGTTCCGCTTGGTGCGGTCAGAAAGATCCCTACGGTGACAGAGATCCGGACGTGAAGTTTATCGAACGGGGAGGCTACTGGCAACCAACAGCCAAACAAGGTGATAGACAGGGTTTACCCGATCGACCCCTATTCACGATGGGGGAAGGCGCGACGATGAGCTTTGGAATTGTCATTGCCTATAAAAGTGTTCCCCTTCCCGTCGTACTAAACGCTCTCTGGGAAGCCGAAAAAGAACGGGCTAAAAAAATGCGGGGGACAGGGGAAATTCCATCGAAAGATGGCTTATGCTTTCGCGTTCTTTACGGTTCCGGTAACTGTTTGGAGGCGCTGATGAAAGGGCATTTACTCGACGGGTGGTGGCGATTCGTCAATACCGAGCGGCGGAAAGAACTCGGTTCTTTACTGTACCGTCTGTCCGAGGAATTGCCCCGCCACGCAGCCATCACCCCCGATCACCAACTGGTGGCCCGGGCCGCAGGAGCGATCGCCAACCGCCGGGATGACCGAGACGCGCTGGATACTCTGCCGCAACTGATCGAGTGGCTCGAACGGTGGGAAACCTGGGCTTACGGGGTAGAAGAAGCCTGGACACGGAGTCAACAGACAGAACCGGGAGAATCTTATCCATTGGGTATCACACTGGCGGAATTAGCCGATCTCCTCCGTTTTACCGCTTTCTGGCTGGATAAGATGGAGCAACGCGTGAATTGGCTCAATTCGGAGGCTCGATGATGGATTGGTACACGATTTCCCCTCTCGATGTCCTCTTGTTCCGGGAGGCGAAACCCTTCAGTCCGGGGGATGGGTCTTGGGCGGCGAGTCAGTTTCCCCCCCTTCCCGTTACCGTTTTTCAGGCATTGCGATCGAGCCTGCCCCACTACGGGGATAACCGAGCAGACAAGCGCCGGGATTTGGAATTTATCGGGCCGTTCCTAGTGAATGGGGACGGGACTCTCTGGTTGCCTGCGCCGAAAGATCTGTTAGGAATCAAGCCGATCGCCCGGTCCGAAGATATGGAAGAAGACGCGAGCGGTTGGACGCGGCTCGTTCGACTGGTCGGCGCGACCGAAGTGAAGGTCGGCGCGACCGAAGTGAATGCGTGGCAGTTCGTCTGTTACCCGAAAGACCGTTTACCGCCGATGGTTCCGCCGGAACTGACGGGAGAGTTCGTCTGTGGCTCTCCCCTCCCTTGGATCAAAGCGTCCGCCCTGCTCGATTATCTCGATCATCGGGGGGAATTGCGGAAGGAAGATTTCCACGAGAATCCGTGGGACGCGCAAGTGTTGCCCCATATCCACATGGAAGAGGGACAACGCCAAGTCAGAGAGGCGGAGGGGTATTTCACGGAAGTGGCCGTCCGTTTACGTCCTGGTTGGCAATTCGTGGTGGGAGTCGGGAACAATTCTCCTTTGCCCGAATCCTTCGTCGTTCGTCTCGGTGGTGAGGGACATCGGGCGATCGTGTCGCGAGCGATTCCCGAAGCGCTCCCGTCCGTCTTGGAAGAGTTGATGGCGCGACCAGTTCCCGAACGAGCGGCTCCAGGGACGTTCGCCTACTTGCTGACCCCCGGATTGGCGCGGGTCGAGACCGGGGCGAAGTATGGGGTCTATCCGACCGCGTGGCGGGAGCACCTGCGGGGTTGTGTGAGCGATCGGGCTTTGCTATGGGGAGGGGTTTCGAGCGTCCGCCGCAAAGGTAGGGACGCGATCGCTAAAGACGATCCGGAATTCGCCCTCGTTCCGCAACGGGCATTCGTGCCACCGGGGACGGTGTATCTATTCGAGAGTTTACCGCCATCGCTGACTCATCTTCTTCCCGATCTCGATCTGGATTCACCCTGGCGGGAAACTTTCTATCGACTCAACTACGGCAAACTTTTATGGGGACAACGGAAATGAATAGTCACTTGATTTCTCTCTATCTCCTATCTCCCCTACATACAGGAGGGTCGAGTCAAGAGGGGAATGTGGTCGGTATTGCCCGGGAAGCTCATACGAATTTTCCCTATCTGCCATCGAGTAGTATTCGGGGACGCTTGCGAGCCGATGTGGATTTTGTTCCTAGTGGTGATCGAGAAATCACCCAAGACGAGTCTCGAATTCAAGCGAAAATTCGGCAGGTCAAACTCTTCGGTCCAGATTTAAAAGATCTTCAAAATAAAGATTTCATCGAATATTACGAGCTTGAAACAGAACGAAAACTCTCCCAACTAGAACAAGGAAGTATTTGGTTGGGGGATGCTTCTCTCTTATGGATACCAATCTCCTCCCTGAGTCATGGCGTGGTCTGGATTAGTTGTCCGCTTCTACTGCAACGCTGGGCGCGCTTAAAATGTGGACACAAGATTGAGATAGCGGCGTATAGTAGCAATTTGCCGAAAAAGGGAACGATTTATCTTAAAGATATCACTATTCCAGGGGGAAGCTTACGAGATTTTCCCGTCGATCAAACTTGGCAAGATTTTGTTCCTAGCTATCAACAAACTAGCATCGAAAACGTGTTAGTTGTTCCTAACCGTTACTGTGAAATGTTAATCGAGATGAGCTTGTGGCGACAAGTCAAAGTCAAGTTAAACGAGCATAAAGTAGTTACAGATGGTAGTTTTCGTTATGAAGAAGCTATCCCACCCGATACAATAATGTATTTTCCGTGGGGAGTAACGAATCAAGTTCGAGGAAATATTGAAGATCACCGAAAAGATTTTCAAAAATTATTAAACACTCGCCCGATTCTGCAACTGGGTGGCGGAGAAAGCCTAGGGCGTGGTTTCGTTCAACAATTATCACCGTCATAGGAAATTAAATCATGAGTGAAATGTTAGGCGATTCTCGTTCGATCACGATTCCCGTTTATGATGCTCTTCATCAACTTCGCCAATCGTATAATCAAGAGAGAGAGAATATTGGTCAAGACAACTATACAAAACGTCTACGAGAGCAAAAAAGCCAAGCTCAAGAACTGTATACTTACCTTGCTACTTGGGGTTTAATGCGTCTCCGAGCCGAAGAAATGTCTCGCAATGCTTGGGAGCGCCCTCCAAGAGAAATTCCTCTTGGCAAGAGGGCGAAGAACAATCAGGAAGGTAAACGAGAAATGCTCGAATGCTTCTTTCAAACCTTAGAAAAAGTAGCGAAAAAACAAAATCTTGCCAGTTCTAACGGTGTAGAAACCTTGCGTCAGATGGATTCCGAGGATTACATGGGATTGACGGGAATCGCCTTAGCGGTAGCTCGCGAATTTAGCTTTTGGGCAGATGCAATTTATGCCGATATTCAAGGAGGTGAAGTTTAATGAGGGGAAGTTTCAACCATAATGTGCCGTCACTCTGGTTGCGAGAAGAGCCAGAACTTAAGCAAGCTCATAAAAGTGCTAGTTTTGTCGAATATTTACGTTGGATGCGCTGTCCCGAACTAGAAATCGATAGCGAGGATAGAATTCAACAGCAAATTAGTCAAGACAATCAAAAAATTAACAACGATACAAAAGCGGAAATTCTTCAAAAAGCCGTGGATAAGGCGAGTAATTACCGTCAGTATTTCGAGCGACGAAATGCCAATACACGGTTGATAGCGGGCGAGGCAAACACTTTCGAGATACGATGCGCTTGGCGGGTACGCGTGGGGGGAACCCGCGGACCAGAAGATATGTTACTGCCCGCGTTTGACGCAATGGGAATGCCTTATATCCCCTCGACGACCTTACGCGGTGTCGCTAGGAATCAAGGGGTGCAGGAACTCACCCGAGAAAAAATTATTGGGTTACAGTCAATTCAAGCCCACATTACGCCCCAAGATTGGCAAAAAGCTCGACGGGAAGCCGAAATCGAGATCGAGGCTTATTTCGGCTCTCTCGATGCTCCCGAAGAAAACCGTACTGGCAAAGTGATTTTTCTCGATGCCTATCCTCTCGCTAACACTTGGGGAGGGGACGAAAAAGGTTTAGCGGTGGATATCGCTAACAATATCTGGAAATGGGAACAAGAACTGCCAACTTATCAGCCGAATCCGAATCTATTTTTATCGCTCAGGAAACCCTCGTTTTTGGTGGCTCTACTTTCGATGAAGCACTGTGATGAGGCGATTTTTGAGAAGGTCAAAGGTTGGTTAGTTCAAGGCTTACAGGCGGGAATCGGTTCTCAGGTCAATTCAGGATATGGTGAAATGATTGTCGGGAAGGATAGGGGGAGTTCTCAACCTTTCCTGCAAGTCAATTTTACTCTGACCGGTCAACTCATTCATAGCTGTCAGAAGCTAACTTGGAATGATCTGGATAAATATGAAGGTAAGCCAGAAGCGGAAGTGCGTGCCGTGGCTTTTAAGTCGATGCTACGATACTGGTTTCGATCACTGGCTTTAGGGGTGTTACCCGTGGAAAAAGTTTATAAGTGCTTAGAACCTCGCTTATTCGGTTCCCTACAACCTCAAACACAGGGATGGCTCAAATGTCGGGTCGAGGAAACCAGTAATCCTAAACCGCGTAACAACACCCCGAGACTAACGGGTGATTGTCTTTCTCAAGCGGGTCAACTCAAACTCTATTTTTCGGCAGAGGTTCCCGAAGCGGAACAGGACACAATTCGACAGTTATTTGAAAATCTAACTTGGCTGATGTTTCATCTCGGTGGGGTGGGGCAGGGGGCAAGGCGACCTCTGTATTCTCGCCAAAATAGACCCGATCCCAAACCACCTTATCGAGGTACTCGATTGAGAGCCACTAGCATCATACCCGATGTAGAAAATGGTTGGGAACTGCCAGACCTCACCGACTTTCAGGGACGATTTCGAGTGAGGTTGCGGGGTTTTTATGGGGCGTTAGCTAGATTAAACTTGGAGAATATCGACCCTCGATCGCCTTATCCTGTAAATCCTCGATTTCGAGAGGTTGTCGGTCAACACTGCACGATCGTGGTTTGTTCTGGCAAGTCAAACTCCGAGAAGCCTTTCGCTCTCGATATTTTACACAGATTAGCCTTTCGGGGGAAGGATAAATACGATTCCGAACTCTGCGGTGATCCTAAGGGTAATCCCTCACCTATATGGGTAGTAGATCTAGAAGAATATCAAGTGGTCACTATTTTCGATATTCAGAACGGTAAACGTCGAGAATTTTTAAATAATCTCCGCCAATCTGCTACAAAATATGAAGTTTTATGGGATAGTAATGGTTTGGAGTTGAATCAATCTTGATGCTTTTGTTTTTCCAATTATGAATAGGGCTATTTTTATGCAAATTCTCGTTGCCAATATTGGGACATCCGATCTCGCTGTGAAACCGCTAGGAATTGACTATTATTTACCGATCGGCTTCGATCGAAATGAGCCGAACGAGGATCGGCAGGGGTTAACCACCGATGAACTGGAACTATGGAATAATCGAGATCAATATATTGAATTACTTTGCAATGAATTAGGAGAGGAAGTTAAAAAAATAGCGCAAGGGGATAAACAGTTTTTTCAGGTTTCTTTTCGAGGATTAACAAAGAAAATTCTGAGAGCGTATCGCGCCGATCTTGATGTATGGGATTCTCGTCTCTGTCCAGGACGAATCGGTGGGGTTTTGCAAGAAGCTAGAGAAAAGCATGGTGTTACGGATGCTTACTTTTTCGTAACGAATCATAAACCCGAGCAAAAAGGAGATTCTATTTTTCTGTATGAAATTCTCACATTATGGTTAAAGCGAAAAAATTGGAAGTTAACTCCTCATCCAATCTTTCTCGATCCTGATAAACCCGCTAACGATCAGGATAAAATGTTAGAAGAGTACAATAAATTTTTATGTACCTTACCATCTAATTCAGAAGTTTACGTCAGCATCAAAGGAGGAACGCCGCAGATGATAACTGCTCTAAAGATACAAACCTTTTCTATCTCCTTTAAACAACATCTATTTTTAGAGCCACGGTTAAATATTAAGAAATTATTGGCAGGTGAATTTTCTGATTGTCAGGTGTCTTCTTACTGGCAGTCCCGCCGCCAGCAAAAGTATCAAGTTATTGATCTATTGCTCAAGCGTTGGGATTTTGATGGTGCTAGTCAAGTGCTAGAAGATTGGCGAGGAACGATTCAATACTTAATAGACAAGAAAGTGACTGAAGATAATATCTCTGAGTATCAAAAAGTGATCGATTCGGTAAATTCTGCTTTAAAGGTAGCGATTGGCTCTCTAAATCTAGATAAGACTCATGCTCAAGCACAGAGAGAACATTTAGCACCTAAACTAACTGATTTAATCGATCATTACGATCACTTACTGAATCTCTACACTCAATGCTGTATTTTCTGGCAATTAGATCGAATCGCCGACTTTCTCACTCGAATGGGTTCATTTTACGAGGAAACACTACATGAACTGATTCGAGGCTTGGGAGGAGAACAATACTTCGATCGAGTGAATTATCCAGATGATTGGTATCTCGATACTGGAAAACTACTGAGTGATAGAGTTTTATTGAATAATTTTTATAACTTAGAAAAAAAGATTAATGCTAAATTTAAAAGCTGGAATTGTGTTTATCCAATGGATGATTTATACAAACTTCTAGGTCGTCCTAGTAAAGCTAATTTCGTGGGAGCTTTAGTTCAAACTTATAAGGCTAAAGATTTAAACGTATGCGAGCAATTAATAAAGGCGATGAAACAGCTAGATTATTGGGCTGAAAAACGTAACATCCTGATTCATAGCGCGCGAGGAGTTTCTCGACAACGTATGCTGGAGGTGCGAGTTGACGATAACCGACTCGTACAACTACGCGAGATGAAAAATCAGAAGATCGAGCGGTCTGTCGGTAATTCTTGTCTACCTGAAGAAATCCGATACCAAATGGCCACGATCGCTCAGTGTACTTTAGAGTTGATGGGAATTTCTCAACTTTCCTCGATTACCGCGGAAAAGCGAAACTATTTACAAGATCCAGATAAAGAACCCTATTACCTTTACTCCGAAATTCGGGATTGGGTGATCGATCGATTGAATCAAGACTTATAGCCAACCCCCGATTTTTGTCATCAATCGGGGGTTAGTGGTTATTTTTCGCGCTTTTTCAGCTTGAGCAGGTTTTTGGTTTTCCGCAAGTGTTTTCGAGTGAAGCCTTCCAGTTGCTCAAAGTTTTCTTGATCGGCTACAAGGACTATTGCCCCTTGTAGCCACGTACTGACCGCAGGTTGCTGAATACTCCAAGCGATGAGTCCGCAGAGGAAGATGGCGACGATTTGTAAGAGGATGACTTGACGACGATCGAGCTTTTTGGGTGCGGTCATTCGGTTCTTGCTCCAAGCGAGACCAAATATTGCTGTCTTGCTCAGGTTGACTGACGCACTTTCCCAAAGGTTTTTTGACCTTCTCTAGCATACACATCGGTTGCTTCAGTTGTCAAGCGAGTGCGGTCGCTGAAAGCGCGCCCTTAGAGACCAGTCGGTACGATCGCACCCCTCGATTGCTATTAATTTATCTCCACAGGAGAGATTGCGAGGCTCGCGATCCCTGTTCTCGAAAGTCTCGAAACTGGTTTCCATTAATTCATCTCCACAAGAGAGATTGCGAGCGGAGTTTAATAAATTAAACCCTGATAACCCAGAAGTTTCCATTAATTCATCTCCACAAGAGAGATTGCGAGTTTTATCTCTGGTACTTATGGGTTCGGGGAAGACCCGTTTCCATTAATTCATCTCCACAAGAGAGATTGCGAGCCTCAATCAGAAGCAGAGCAAGTCGCCCAACAAGCGTTTCCATTAATTCATCTCCACAAGAGAGATTGCGAGATGCTTACTCGTATCCAATTTAAATCGTCAATAAGTTTCCATTAATTCATCTCCACAAGAGAGATTGCGAGAAGAGATGCCAGCGTCAGATCGCAAGGCAAACAAGTTTCCATTAATTCATCTCCACAAGAGAGATTGCGAGAACGCCACGTCAAAGCCTTATAGGATAAGGGTTCTGAAGCTGAACTGCGCCCGCCTGTCAATCTTGGCACGATCAATCTCAAGCTGTCAAGGCAAAAATCGCTGAAACCCTTGCCCTGTATGATGCGCCCGTATCTCTACCCCTAAATTCCCCGAAACATCGCGGCTTGACTTTGAGCCTTAGCCCTCCAACTTGTCTTGGTAACAGCTACGATGAGGCGCAAACGGGGATCGATCTCGTACATCCGATACGTGAGATCTGTTCTGACGATTCTCCACAGAGAAAAATCCTCTGACTCCAACAGCCAGAGAATTCCTCGATTTAATGCAACTTATTAGAAATAAGTGGTTTTCATTAATTCGACTTCTAAAAGAAGCTGAGAAAAGGGATTGATCGATCTCTTTTCTGTCGTTAGAGTACCGAAGAAGGCGGGGACGAAAATAGGTCAGCCCGATCTTGACTTTTTAGCGATTTCGTGGGAGTGAATCGAGTGATGGGCAAAGCTGTTTCCAAAGTGTCGCGGGAATCTCCTCGAAATGTTCCAGCAAGAAGTTCATCAAAGCCAGATGGCGCACATCGGTTGGAGTTGGGTGACGGTAGTGACGGCCTCGTTTAAACCACCCTCGAACGGTGGACAGAGATCGATCGCAAATTTCCGCCATTTGTTCGTGAGTTACTTCCCACTTCTCATAGAATTGCCGGGGGGTCATTCCCAACTCGCACTGACAGTAGAGTGCGATTAGTTTATGTTCTCGCGGTTGTAGTTGGTGCGGTTTATTCATCTTCCAAACGTTCTAGATCGCATTCCCAAGCGGTATCCACGGTACACCAGCGAGCCGAGGGGGAATCGGGATCTAGCAGTAGTAGATAGCACCATAGCCAGCGTCCGCTTTCGGGAGCATAACCGTAAAAGCGACCGATGACGATCCCCCAGTCCGTCAACACCAGATCGTCGAGCGGTAGCCAGCGCAGACGGGAACCGAAGGGAAAGCGGGGAGGTCGAGCGTCTAGAAAGAAGGAGGGAGAATCGGACGGAAGCGGTAACTGTCGTGCGAGATCGAGACATTGAGAGAGATGATCGCCTTTTCCCTGACGGATAGCGTTCAAAAACGCCTCCAAAAAATCGAGACCGAGAAGATTGGTTAACTGTCGGATGAGTAGGGTAGCCAACGTTTCTAAGTCACCTGCTCCTAGGTCTTTCCCGGTCAGTGCGGCCAATTTATGGAGTAATTCGATCACTCCAAAATCATCGAGAGCTTTCCGATAATTGGGTGGTTCTAGTTGTAGATAGTTTTTTTCGGGAGTAAGCATGGCTGTTAATAAAGCGAGAAAGTATTTAGAGCGATAAAAGCGGGGGGATTAATGAGAATCTAACCTCACGACCACGATCGTTTTTTTTTCTTGAAAATACCAGTAAAATCTCAGGGACATGGAAGCGGAAGATCCCCATAGCTTTCCCCCTCGCTCGTGATAGCGATGAGTTCTCAAGCTCCTGTATTCTGGTCCGAGCGAAGTGATTAAGTAAAAAGCTTTACAATACCTATCACGAGTTTTCAATGGCAGGGAATTCAACTGTTCTGTAACCCGAGCGCTCAAGATTAGAGAGAATTGCAATTCAGATCAGATAATAGGCTATCGAGCAAAGGTATAGGTAGAAGCTCGGTAGTCCGGGGGAGAGCGTATTCGACAATAGATGAGCATCATCCTTTTAAATAATTAAAGCTGGGTCGTCGATTTGAAAATCGGGCTGTATACCGAGAACGATTACTTTATTCCGACAGTGTTCGGATAGAGGATAAAAGCGCAGTTGATCTTCTCGCCGCTCAAGTAATTGGAGTAGTCTCGCTTGTAACTTTTCGTACTGAGCGGGATTGAGAACCGACTCGAACACGGATTTTTGGATTCTTACTCCGTAAGCTTCCAAGAGACGAGCGACTCTCGTGCGGCGGCGATCATCGACAATATCGTAACAGATGAGATAAAACATAGTTGCGATAGCGATAGAGTTCGGAATTTACCATTTCATTAATAAGGGGAGGTAACTATCGCTCGCTCCTTGTAAATGGGAAATGTATTGCTGAACTTGCCACTCTAACGCTTGATGGTAGGTCATGTTTCCCGCGAGCCAATGACAGACTATTGTTTGTAGTTTCGATTCCCAACAGTCAATAAACTTTGCGATACCGAGCGGGGAAAGTAAGCCGTGATCCCTTGTATCGTTCTCGATAAAATCTTCCCGAGTTAGTTGGCGGAAGTGAAGTGATTCGACGATTAGTTCTTCCACAAGTTGAGGGCGAAATTGCTCCATTAAATCGCAAACTAAAGGAGTATGATTGGAGCAACTCGTGTGAAAGTGTCCGATCTCTGGATCAAGTCCAGAGCGTGTGATTAGATGATAGAGACTTTGAGAGAGGAAAGCGTAACCCAGGTTCAGTAGCGTGTTAACCGACGAATTTCGCGGCAAAGTCGGCGAGGGTTGAATTTGAAAACTATCAGGAAGCAGGAAAGGAAAAGCTCGTCGGTAAAAGTAAGAGGCTTGTTTCTCGATACGCCACAGAGTTTGAACCGTTTTTGCACTGGGTAAATCCCCTTTTAATAGGGTTAATTTGTCTAGTGCTTGCCGAATAGCTAGACAATAGGTATTAGACGTTAAGGACTGCAAAAGTATTGTCTGGCGATTGTGGATTTTCGCTCGCAATAATGTTCGAGCGAAAGCCCGGCTAAATGCCTGATCTTGCTGACATTGTTTTTGTCGATCGATATGTTTACCGCTTAGAGGTTTTCCTCGATCGCAGTGAACTAATATCTGTCCCTGTTCAGCAATAAATAAGATAGGAATTCGATAATGCTTAACAGCATTTTCGGACTGACGGGATACTTGGACTCCGGGAAAGAGGATGATTTGTTTAACGGATTCTATGGGAATTTTCCTGAATATCTTCTGTTGTTTGAATATCTGAAAATTTTTCGAGTCTGCTTTTAAAATTGAAGGAGTCTCGGTAAGGTAAAGGGTGAACATAAGAGGTTCTCTTGGTTGAAGGATCGAGATATTGATTCTGGCTAGGTTTTTCGCCTTACGTCTATGTTAGAGATGGGAATACAAGTTACGATTTGAGAACGGAGAAAAATTATATGAGTTTCTATATAACTTTTCGTCCAGTGATATGATTTTAGCTGTCGTGGTTTCTTCTCCACCAGCGATCTAGAGCCGCTTCTCGATCGAGAAGCGGATCGAAGTTACGCGACTTGAAATCGGAAGTGATCTCTTTTATTTAACGTGAGTTCGAGATAAACTGAACTCCCGATAAGTCGAGAGTTAAAATCTCGATTTTCTTGTCGAGATCGTGGCTAAATTCCCTTGACCCGAACTAAGATTTTCACCATTTGTTCGGTGATTGTAGCGGTCGATAAACTTCCCTTTCTCCAAGAAGACAAGCGATATACTCCCCGATTTGTAACTCGAAGCACCGATAGTAAGTGACTTTGGTTTTGGTGTAGGGATGGGTGATTTCCGATTGTAACTTCTGTTGCCAGTGCTTGAGAAAAATCTTGAGAGCCTTAGAGGTTAGATAAACTCCCCCTCGGGCATCGGGAGGAGTAAAATCCTCGACTTGAAAAATACGACCGTTGATTAGAGAAACTACCAGCGAATCAACGAGTGGCGCGCGGAACTCCTCTACTAAATCCGATACCAACGCCGGGTGATTGTCGCGGGGGGTATGGAGATGCCCGAAGTGGGGGTGTAGTCCGAGTGATCCGACCAGAGAATAGATATTTTGAGAGACCAGAGTGTAACCGAGACTTAACAAACTGTTGACTGGATCGGCGGGGGGACGGCGAGTTCGTTTGTCGAACGCGAAGGGCGGTTGAATTAACCGTCCTAAAGCTTCAAAATAGACCCGCGCGCACTGCCCCTCGCAACCGAGTAAACTCTCCACCGAAGGAGCGGTCTGGATTTTCTCTCGCCAGTCGCCCAACGTCGCGATCGCCTCGATTACCGATTCGTTCCTGCGGCGGCGGTTCAATCGACGCAATAAAATCTGGCTGTTATGCCGTTTGGCTTCCACAATACTCTTGGCCTGTCGTAGGGTAAACTCCTGGTCACGGGAACGATGTACCTGTCGGATCAGATAGTCGATCTCGGCGGTTTCTCCCTGCAAGCGTCCGAAATAGCGTCCCCGCCCGGAGAGAAACATCACCGGTATCTGTCGTCGCAAGGCTAGATTGACCGCGCCGTGGGAGAGAGCGCCAGAACCGAACAGGACAACGTGACTGACTTGATTGACGGGAACAGAGATTTCTAGAACACCCTCTCGGTAAACCTGAAATTGCTGGTGCTTGACCTTTAGGCAAGCTCTCTCTTCGGTGACGTAGAGTATCGCCATCGTTTTTCTCCGTGAAATGTTACTTCCTATTGTTCACGGGGGGATATAAGTTACTAGCCGAGAATCGAGGAGGACATAAGAGTTGATATATGACTTCGATCTCCGATTGTTCGGGCGGTACTCGTGCTAAGGTGGAGAAAAATCGGCACCGACCCGTTTCGATCGCCGATAACTACGAGTCAAGATCGAAAAAGACCGATGGGAAAGCGATCGCTGGTGGCCTCGATTACTGGAATCAAGGTGGCCAAGCTAAAGTTAGAAGGCAGAAATTTGAGCCAGAAAGCATTGGGGGAAGAACTCGGGATTTCTTGGTGAACTATTAGCAAGTTTTTCAATGGAAAACCCGTAGATCGTCCTATTTTTGTCGAGATTTGCGAGTTTCTATCTTTGGAATGGGAAGATGTTGCCCTGTTTCCAGAAAGGAGTGGTGAGGCAGGGGAGGAACATCCCCGCCCCGCTCCCGAACCTCCCGTGAGCGAAGCGCTGCTGCAAGCAGATCGACCTATCGAGAGGTTCGGGGCGTTAATCGCCGATAAAACCGAGGGTTTCGTCGGGAGGGAATACGTCTTCGAGGCGATCTCCGAATTCTTGACCGTTCACCCCAAAGGTTACTTTATCCTGCAAGCCGATCCGGGCATGGGAAAAAGTGCCATTCTCGCCAGATACGTTCAGCGTTACCCTTGTCTCGCCTATTTCAATGTCAGAGCGCAGGGAATTAACCGCGCCGGGCAATTTCTAGAAAGCATCTGTACCCAATTGATCCGGCGTTACGACCTACCCTACCCCGTTTTACCCCAGGGTGCCACGTCCGACGGCGATTTCTTCGCCCGATTGCTAGTCGAGGCGAGCGGGCGATTGGAGAACGGGGAAAAACTAGCGATCGTTATCGATGCCCTAGACGAAGTAGACACGGCCGGTCAAGACCCCGGAGCTAATCTCCTCTACCTTCCCGCCCATTTACCCGGCGGGGTGTACTTGATTCTCTCCCAACGCCCGATCACTCTTCCTTTAACGATTCACGCGCCCGAATACCGGTTCGATTTGAAGCAGTACGAACGGGAGAGTTCGCAGGATGTACGGGACTACCTTCACGGCGCGACCGAACGGGAGAAACTTCGGGACTGGATCGAGGGGAAGCGGTTGTCGATCGAGGAATTCGTTTCCCGTCTCGCCCACCTGAGCGAGAATAACTTCATGTACTTGCGTTACGTCTTACCGCAAATCGAGGCGGGATTCTATCGGGATTTTAAAATTGACGGTTTACCGAAAGGGTTAGAGGGCTACTACGAGGATCACTGGCGACGCATGGGGATGAATGTCAAACCCATACCGCACCTCAAGCTAAAAATCATTTATATTTTAGGGGAGATCCGCCAACCCGTTTCCCGACAGTTGCTCGCAGAATATGCCAGAGAGGGGCAGTTGACCGTTCAAGAGGTACTGGACGATTGGGAGCAGTTTCTACACGAGCGGGAAATCGAGGAGCAAAATTGCTACAGCATCTATCACACCAGCTTTCTGGATTTTCTCCACCGTAAAGATATCGTGCGGGCGGCTGGAATCGATCTGGTCAAGATTAACACCTTGATCGCCGATCGCCTGTGGGCGGGGTTATTCGATGATGACTGATCTCGGGGCGAAATTGCGTCGGATGCCCCCTGATCGACGGCGCGCGACCCTGGCTAACTTGCCCTCTCATCTAGCCAACGCGGACGAGAGCGATCGTCTATACTTTCTACTGATGAATTTTGCCTTTATCGAGGCCAAGATTTTTGAATTGGAGTTACGGTCACTCGTTGAAGATTATGTTTTAGCGGTACAATCCCCCCTAAACATTCCGGAAGAAAAAAAAGGAACTCTGAGATTACTTCAACGCGCTATTCAACTTTCAGCGCATATTTTAGAGCGAGATAAAACTCAACTAGCGTCACAGTTAATCGGGCGTTTATTCTCTTTTCCAGAAATAGAAATTCAAAACCTTTTGGAGTGCGTCAAATCCAGTCAATCGCGGACTTGGATACGTCCTTTAACCCCAACGCTAACCCCTCCCGACGATACTTTAACGGGTACTCTTGTCGGACATAGAGGGCCGGTTCAAGCGGTCACGATAGTGGCCGATGGCCGAAGAGCGATCTCTGGGGGAGAGGACAAAGATCTTTACGTTTGGGACTTGGCTGCCGGAACCCGGATTCATCATCTTTCGGGCCATCATCAGGGAATCCTCGCGGTTGCCGTCACTCCCGATGGTCAAAAAGCGGTTTCCGCCTCTAGAGATACCACTCTAAAGATCTGGGATTTAATGAACGGGAGGGAGATAAAGACTCTGAGTGGTCATACCGCCCCGGTGTTGTCGGTAGCCATCACTCCCGACGGAGCGAGGGTGATTTCGATTTCGGCGGACAGAAGCCTGAAAATCTGGGATTTACGGGATGGTACGGGCATACCGCATCCCTTGCTCTCTCCTCTAGGGAGACTAGCGATCGCCATCACGCCCGATGGAAAGTATCTTCTTTCCTCTAGGGAGGATAATACGATCGGGTTAGAGGAATTGGCAACGGGAAGGGAAGTTCATCGGCTAGTCGGGCATCATGGTTTTTGTTTCGGGTTGGCTCTGACTCCCGATGGAAAATACGCGGTTTCCGCTTCCGTCGATACTACCTTAAAGGTTTGGGATCTAACCAGTGGTAAAGAAGTTTATACCTTGACCGGGCATAGTAGCTTGGTGAGAGCGGTCGCGATGACTCCCGATGGAAAAAAAGCGATCTCTGCCTCGGATGACAAAACGATCAAGGTTTGGGATCTAGCCCTAGGGAAAGAGTTATCTATATTTTCAGGACACAGTGGATGGATACATACGGTCGCCGTAACTTCGGACGGACAAACAGTGATTTCAGGTTCTGAAGATCGAACTTTAAAAGTTTGGAATTTGTGCGGTTTTAATACAGCAAGAAATATTCCTCGTCATTCCGATCGAGTGGTATCAATTACCACGACTCCCGATGCAACTTTAGCGATTTCTAGCTCGGTAGATTGTACCGTGAAAGTTTGGAATTTGTTCAATGGTAATCCAGTATATGATTTCACTAGCCATAAGGATTGGGTTCTCAATGTAGTGGTCGATCGAGAAGGAAAAAGAATGCTCTCCGCTTCTAAAATGGAAATCAAAATCTGGGATTTATGTAAGGGTACGGAGTTGGGATCTCTTCGCGGACATGAAGATTGGGTTTTAGCGGTCGTGATTAGTCCAGATGGACATTTTGCTGTTTCGGCTTCTAGAGATAAAACATTGATAGTTTGGAATTTGGAAAATCGGCAAAAAGTTTTTTCCTTAACAGGACATACCGAGTGGATAGAATCGGTCAATTTTATCCCCAATACAAAACAAGTGATTTCTTTTTCTGGTGACTCTTCTCTCAAAGTTTGGGACTGGGAAACTGGAAAAGAAATGTATTCTCTAACCGGACATTCCGCCCCCGTATTAGCCGTAGCTGTTACTCCCGATGGACAACAAGCGATCTCGGCTTCAAGAGATTCGACTTTAAAAGTTTGGGATCTGACAACAGCCCGAGAACGATTCAGTCTTGAAGGTCATACTAATGTGGTGAATCGTGTGGTTCTCGTGTCGGGAAAGTGGTTGGCAGTTTCCTCTTCTTGGGATGGAACCTTAAAAGTATGGGATCTTAAAAATGGTCTTGAACTGCGTACTTTAGTTGGGCATAACCAACGCGTAAATTCAGTTATTGTTACTCATCATGAAGATCTTATAATTTCTATATCTGCGGACACAACTTTTAAAGTTTGGAATATTCAAACTGGTCAAATTATTACTAGCTTTACGGGAGAAGCGGAATTAATTTCTTGTTCTTTTTCAGAAATTAGTAAAATAATTATAGTTGGAGATGTTTTAGGAAACTTGTATTTTTTACAATTAGAAATACTCTAGTTTTTATCGATAGAAAATTTTTGTATCGTAAGTTATAAGTACCTAGTCAAAATTATTTACACATGATAATCACTGCCTCGTAAAGATTTTAGCTCTCTCGGATGGGTAATTAATTCTGCCTACCTACTTAGGGCTTGCTGAATAATGGTAAAACCCTTTTAAAATAAAGCTTTTGACCTGTTAAAGTCCGATGTTAGTGCTGCGAAAATAGGATTGGGACTTTCAAAAACCTTGCATTATCCTTCTTATAGTACATCTCTTGGTACAA
>NZ_JADBTZ010000189.1:0-4506 GCF_020245885.1 Microcystis sp. M165S2
AATCTTGCGATACATTGGTACTAAGGAGAGAAGATGCAAGGGTTTTGAGTAATTTTAGCAGATTCAGGGGCACCTGAGCGACTCTCAATCTAGCTAAAAGCCTTTTCCTGTAAGGTTTTTAGCTTTATTCAGCAGACCCTAATTAGTTAATACCAATAACTAGAACTTTGTTGGGGTTCAGGGGCAAAAGCTAACCAGTAGGGGAATTGTAAAAGAGCGAAATTGAGCCGTTCTTCGGTATCATCGATGATAATGAGCGGTGAATACTTATCCTCGATTAAACGTTCCGCTTTTTGAATTAAAGCTTCGGGAGACTCAAAGAGAACGATGCCGCGGTCTGGTCCAAAATCGGCGCGGGAAATGCCGAGACAATCTTGGAGGCCGCGCCGCCATTCGCCTAAACGTTCGGGACTATTAGCCAGAACTAGAGAACGGAAGCGATCGCCCTGTAATTCCGCCATAATCGAGATAATTGCCGAAGCGACCAGAATATTCTGGAGACGGCTGCCCATACCGCGAACAGTACCCCGGCCTCCCTGTTTAAAGAACCACTGTTGCACCCGTTCGGCATGAATTGGTTCAAAAGTGCGCCGTAGTTGCCAAGGGGGACCGTAATAGTCAGGACGACTGCGATAACGGTCTAAAAGAGTTTGGATGCGCTGATTTTGTTCAGAAAAGCCCTGTCTAGGGGTGGATTGCCCCACCGGTTCCGATTCATAACCCGAACGGTTAGAACGACGGGGTTCTTGCCAATTATCCTGGCCCTGGTTACTGGTACGGGAGGGACGGGGACGTTCTTCGGGATAATCTCGGCCTTGACTGCCACGGGATGGGCGCGGGTTTTCCTCCCGTTCGGTCCGCAGGGGAGGTTCCACGGAGCGGGGGGATTTTTCGGGGGTTTCAAAACGGGGTAATTCCAACTGTTCGGCAGCCGCAGCCAAATCCTGTAAACTGCCCACCAGATAGTCTTTAAATCCCTGAACCCGCACGGCTATGTCCTGGGAGACTCCGGCGAAATTACTCCGCATTTCCTGCCGAATACGCTCACGACGGCGTTCTAACTGTTCGATCGCCAATTCTAAAGCCTGTTTGCGTTGTTCTAGGTCTTTTACGCCTTCCTTGAGCATTCTTTCGATTTGAGCTTTGATATCCCCTAGTTCTTCGGCGATCAAGCGTTCTTTTTCCGCTTTTAACGCCGAGATTTCTGCCGCTAGGCTCTGTTTTTGCCGTTCTAGAGCCGAGATTTCCTCCCGCAGGGGTTGCGCTTGCGCTGGGGGAACTAATTCGCCTTCGGGGGCGATTTCCGATGGCAGGGGATTCTCTACCTGGCGATCGTTCCAGAGATCGTCAAAACTAAATTCTTCGACAGATTCATTGGGTAAGTCTGTCATTTTGTCAAGGGGTAAAACATTAAAATCTTCTGAATTCATCGGCTTTAGAAATGCAGAGCGAACAAAGGGCCAAGGCAGGCAATTAAGACGCTATTAGCTAGATTTTATTTTATCTCAATCTTAGTTCGCTTCTGAGTCGATCGCTTGCGATGCTGCTAAAGGATAGTATTTTTCCAGGCACAGTCTCAGGGTTGCGCTGTCAAAGATAATTGGCAAAAAATGAATGCTGTTAATTTCTTTGAAATAAAATAATATCGGGACTCGATTCCAGAAAATCCGCCAATTTTGCCATTCTTGGTAGGGAAAAGAGCGAATTTGTTGCCCAGATAGATAGACATCTAGGGAGGTGGGGGTAAACTGGAGACGAATGCGGGTAGTCTGGAACATCAAGAATAGTCCTAACAGGGAGAAAATTATTCCGATCCAGACCTGTAAAAAGAGTAAAGGCAGCGATAAAATTACCAAAAACAGGGGAATTCGATAGTTAGGAGCCAGTTCGATCGTTCCTGTTATTTCTTGCGGGGAAATAGTTTTCATCGGTGTCCCTATCGGCAGTCAGCCAAAATATCTTCGCTTCTAGTTTATCCCATTGTTTTTCCAGAGGCGATCGAGATAATCGAGACTCGATCGGGGATGATCTGGTGATGTCATGGTATCGTAGAAGGAGACTTTACCACCATAGGCGCGCCGGAGATTAAAATCGGTTAAGACCTTAGATCGTTGATCTGCGAGGATTAATTCTGTATTTAAGAGGATTAAATCAGCAAAATGGGTGATAGATTCGCCTAAATCATGGTTAACCACCATGACAATTTTATTTTCTTGGGCTAACTCACCAAAGATATTAAAAAGGATGCCCTCGGTTTTTTGATCTACCCCAACGAAAGGTTCATCAAAACAGAAAATCTCCGCTTCTTGGGCCAAAGATCTGGCTAAAAAGACTCTTTGCTGTTGTCCTCCCGACAGCTGACCGAGGGGACGATGGCGTAAATCAGCCATTTCCACCCTTTCTAGGGCATTTAAAGCCTGTTGACGACTAATATGGGAAAAAGGACGAAACCAACCCGTTTTTCTGACTCTCCCCATCATTACCACATCCCAAGCGGTGACGGGATAGGTCCAGTCGATTTGAGATCTTTGGGGAACATAAGCGACTTTATCCAGTTGTTGCTGTAGAGATTGCCCTTGATAGTTAACGGTTCCCTGTTGTACGGGAATTAATCCTAGCATGGCTTTGATCAGGGTACTTTTGCCCGCACCGTTGGGACCGATAATACCGGTTAGTCGTCCTGGATAAATTTTCAGGGTGATATCCCGTAGGGCTTCCACGCCGCGATAATATACTCCTAGATGACTAACTGTAATTGTCGTTCGCATAGTTGTTACCCTGAGTCTTCATTTCTAGCATAACTAAAAATGAGACAATTATGAAGCAACCATGAAAAGATTATGAAAGATAGGCGGGGTGAGATTAATCGCCACTCAGTAAAGCTTCCACGAATTCGTAACTGGAAAAGGGCCGCAGATCCTCGATTCCTTCCCCAGCGCCAACAAAGCGAATCGGTAGGTTAAGCTGACGCGCTACGGCAAGGGCAACACCCCCTTTAGCTGTACCATCGATTTTAGTCAGGATCACGCCGCTTAATTGGGCAGCTTCCGAGAAAACCTCTGCCTGTCGCAGCCCGTTTTGTCCTAAAGTGGCATCGAGAACTAGAAGGGATTCCACCACGGCACTCTCGGCTTTTTTGTCAATAATGCGGCGAATTTTGCTTAATTCTGCCATTAAGTTCTTTTTATTCTGCAATCTTCCCGCCGTATCCACTAAGAGTAATTCTACCTCCCTGGATTTAGCGGCTTCGATGCCATCGTACACCACGGCGGCCGGGTCGGTATTTTTGCCCGGGTTGGCAATTACTTCGACTTGCGATCGCTCTCCCCAAACTTTCACCTGTTCCACGGCAGCAGCGCGAAAGGTGTCGGCAGCGGCGATCATACAGCTATAGCCAGATTGTTTAGATAAATGGGCTAATTTGCCGATAGTCGTCGTTTTACCCACTCCGTTAACTCCTGTGAGCATCCAGATATTTAATTTGCCTTTTTCTGGCTCAAAACTGGGGTTGCTATAATTGGCTAAAGGTGCATCTAAAATCTCGCGGATAATTTCTTTGAGATATTCGATCGCTTTTTCGGGGGGCAAAGCTTCCTGTTTTAGCTTATTTTGGAGGGTAGTGATAATATAATCGGTGGCATCTACCCCCACATCAGCCTGAAGCAATAAAGCTTCGATTTCCTCCACCGCGTCTTGATTGAGGGGACCCTGACCGACCACGGCCTTAAGCTGATTGACCAAGCTGCGGCGCGTTTTGCCTAAACCCTGACGCAATTTTTTTAACCAGGTGATTTCTTCTTCGGAAACGTCCTCTGCTTGTCGTCCCTGATTGGCTAAAACTTTGGCCGACCAGATAAAATCCTCATCCGGTTCTGTGGGGGTTTCGATGGCGGTTTCTTTGAGAATTTCGAGGCGCTCGGATTTTTTCAGCCATGCGGGGGTATTATCCTCGGTTTCCTCTTCTTTAGCTGCTTCTTCCTCTTGCGGAGGTTCTGTTTCAGCAATAGATGTTTCAGGGGTTTCGCTCACGACGGCCTCGGCCGTGGCTTTTTTCTCTTGAATATTTTTAAAGGCTTTTTTGGCCCAATCTAAATATTCTTCCTGACTGGTTGCCCCGCTGGGGGTTTCCTCTACGGGTGCAGGGGGTGCTTGTTCTTGTTCGGGTTGAACTTTCTGACGACGGAACCAGTTAAACATAGGAGAAACTAAACATAAAACTATTTATCTAGTTTATTTTAACCCTTGGGGTGAGCAATTTTGATAGTTAGATTTTTAATTGTGGATTTCTCAGCATTTTTTGCCAGAGATTAAGAGAAAAATATGATCCGAGCAACTCAATCGATAACCTTGATTAAGGATAACTTTGTCTCTTTTTAGGGAAATGCTGTATCCTAGAAAATAGAATAGGAAGGAGAGTCAAAAATGTTAACCGCTACCGACACTAAATATTATACTCCCGAAGAATATCTCGCCCTAGAGGAAACGTCCGAGGATAAAAATGAATAT
>NZ_JADBTZ010000019.1:0-13028 GCF_020245885.1 Microcystis sp. M165S2
GAAAACGGACGGGTCGAAAGTGTCAGACTTAAGCAATTAAGCGTTTTTCGCTATCTGCGTCAACCCCGTTGACGCGACCACCCTAAAAAAGTGGCGTGGTGAGGAATCGCCGTCCGTTTTACGGCGGCGAGGATGTCAATAGGCGTTGTCAGATCAGAATATGAAAGATGCAATGCAATCCTTGCTATCAAAGCAATTGGAGTTCCGGTGCTGATTCGGATCATCTTTCAATTTGACAACGCCAATTTTTCCTCAATCCAGTCTTTGACAATAGCTTGTAACGGTAAATCACGACGCTGACTTTCTTGCTCAAGAGCCTCTACCATCCATGAGGGAAACTCAAACGCAATTGTTTGTTCCTCGGAATTAGAACGTTTAATTTTAGTTAAATCCAAGTATTCGATGATATTTTCTCCATCATCAAATTTGCGGTCAAAATCTTCAGCTTTCATAAATTTCTACCTCTTCAGGTCTAGAGCGTTTCCGTGGCTGCATCTCAATTTGGTCAAAATATCTATAGGACATTTTGGGCGCACGCAGTTCGATAAACTCACTGACCACTAGGCACTCCTACAATAATATTATGGTAGTGACTGTATCGGCAAAAGTTATAGTACAATTGAGCTAATAAACTTTGGAATTCCCTTGCTGCTGTTATCAGTAAAAAGTTATCAGGTAGAATCTGAAGGGAGCGTTCCCAAGTAAAAGGGAACGAGATATCACCTGATTATAATCTTGCTGGTTTTCTTGGAGCTTGTCCGATGGCTCAGGGCAGATTTGAACTGCCGACCTTGGGCTTATGAGTCCCCTGCTCTGACCAACTGAGCTACTAAGCCGTTGTTTACACAGTTATCAATAATAACACACAATCACCCAATTGCACAAGAGCAAAAAAGGGAAGATTTTTTCTTCCCTTTGGGGGCATCTTTAACGTCTGCCTGGCAGGAAAGCCATGGGATTGACTGCTCCCTGGCCGGAGGGGTGAACCTCGAAATGTAGGTGGGGGCCGGTGCTAAAACCGGTGCTACCCATCTGGGCGATTGGCTCGCCTTGCTGAACAGTTTGGCCGCGACGCACCAGCAGACGGCTGTTATGGGCATAGAGAGTGGTGCTACCATCGGGGTGACGCAGTTTCACCAGATTGCCATAACCGCCAGAATTCCAACCGGAGGAGATTACTTCACCGGCAGCCGCGGCCACAACCGGTGTACCCACTGGACCGGCGATATCGATGCCGCGATGAGGTCTGCCCCAGCGCCAACCGAAACCGGAAGTTAACACACCCCTGGTGGGCCAGATAAAGCCGGTAAAAATGGGGGTGGGATTAGGTAAATACTCATCGGGATTAGCGAGGGGAGGAAGGGAAGGTTCTACGGTTTCGCCGACGGGGATTCGTAGGCGGTCATTATATTCTTCCACATTGGTAGGAGCCGAACCGATAATCTGTGGGGGGGTGCTTTGGTTAGAACGAGAACGAAGGGCAGCCCATTGAGGGTTAGGGGTTATTTGCCGATCATCGACGGTTTCTGCGGGATTATCGACGGGAATAGCGATACTTTTCTGGGTTTCCGAAAGGTTAGTTTCCCGCAGATTAGCCACCTCTTGGCGCAATCTTTCCCGATAGCTGCCGGTGATATTTTCGGGGAATTCTTCCGTCTCCGTGGTGGCAGTTGCGGCGGGCAAATTTTGTCGATTGCTGGGGTTAAAGGACAATCTCGGGCGATCGCCGACCAAGGGGGTAAGATTTTGATTAACTCTAGCGTTGGCAGAGCGGTCGGGAATCACTAGGGTTTGATTAACTTTAATCCGGTTGGGGTTGTCAATGCCGTTTTCCCTGGCTAATTCGGCGGGGGTGATGCCGAGAGCGCGAGCGATCGTGTTTAAGGTATCCCCTGGCCGAACCCGATAAACTTGATTTTCTGGGGGAATTATGACCCGAGGATTGGGAACGGCGGGAATTTCAGTGACAGGAGCCGGATTTCCTAGGGCGACGCTGGGAATTTCCGGTCTGCTTGTCCAGGGAGGATTAACGGGAATTGTGGCTATCGGGCGATCGCTTTCAGGGGTGGGAACGGGAATCGGGATCACCTGGCTGGTTGGTCGGGGCGATTCTTCGGGAGCAATAACGGGAATCTCGACAGCGGTTGGCGAATTATCGGGAACGAGAGCGGTAGTTTCGGTGACAATTACTGTTTCCCCGGAATCGGACTGATGGGGGATTTCCTCGGTCCGTAGGGCGGCCAAACTTTCTTGGAGACGTTGACGGGTTTGACGCAGACTAGCAGAGGAACTATCCAACTGCTCAGGAGTTGCTGCCGGGGCTGCCGGGGGCAACTGCTCAGGAGTGGGAATTTTTAAGGTTTGTCCGATAATCAGATCGGATTGGGGGGGGAGATTATTGCGGGTAGCGATCGCTGTAGGGGTGGTTTGATAGGTGTCGGCTAAACTCCACAGGGATTCTCCCGGTTTTACCTGATGCTCCACCACTGATGTGGCGATGAATTTGACGGTAGCAAGTGCTTGGGATTGGATTATTTGCGGTTCTTTTAGTTCTTTACCCGCACCTTTTGCTTTTTGGGACAGGTCAATTACTTCCCATTCTAAGGGTACAGAATTGGCGGCCTGGGCTGATTCTGAGGTGGAGTTGAGAATGCTAGGTACTCCCAGAGAGAGTGCTAATCCCAGCAGGGCAGCCGAGCAACGGATTCGGTTAGACTCAGCAGTGCAATTCTGTTCTGGGGTAGCGGATGTCATGGGGTTGTGGATAAAAGTCTCTTTCAAACAGACCTCCTGTGGTGTAAAGAGTTAGCTAGAGCCAGTCGATTCAGCCGATGATTCTAGCTTTCAGCATTAGCCTTGAGGCTAGAGTAGAAGTTAGGCAACTTTCTTTTTAGTCAAAATACCTAAAGGTGACTTTTAGGAGAGATTAACTTAGATTTTGAAATTGTGCAAGTCTCCCTCTGACTATTAGCATCGGGATCACGGCAAGTTGGTGACATTTTGAATGTCCAGATTGACGATGCTCTATCTCAGTTGTTCCAAGCTGATCAGCATTTTTGGTCCTGCCAATTTTTGCCAGTTTTTCATAGAAATTTTTTATCTGTTTTGCCGTTTACAAAGAAATTATTAATCATTTCCCATCCGTTTTTAATAGAGTGAGGGGAATTTCTGAAATGGAATTCAGTCTGTCTATATTTGACTATACTTTTACTAACTAGGGTCTGCTGAAAAAGTTTTTCGTGGGGACAGGGTGTGGGGTGTGGGGTGTGGGGTGTAGGTTTTTACCGAATTTTGGGGGAAAAAGTCCCGGAATTTTCCCCCGATCACTCCCAGAACTGGTACTTTTTGATTGACAAAAAGTCTAAAAGTCTTACCCAACAAGGTTTTTAGATTTATTCAGCAAGCCCTAACTATCACACCTCATTTTGAGGAGAAAGAAACGCCCTCAAGGAGCGGCGAGTCTCATAATCGCTACAATAATAGATAAAATTCTAATTGCGAGGAAAGCCTATCGATACCATCTTCGGCAATACCCAGGGACTGAAAGCCAGTCAGATGAAACAGCTACAAAGGCTGTACCATGAACGCTTGCCCATCGATACTCTCACCACCCCAGAATTCGCCCAAAGACTGGCGGCCATCAGTACCGATATCCATCAACCCCTCTGCACCTATATCAACCGTCGCGGCCAGGTAATTCGTGTGGGAGTGGGAACCCCCCGACAAACCCAATTTTCTCTCTTGGAACTACCCCGCTACGGTTCTGAACGTCTTTGCGGAATTCGTTGTATCGCCACGGAACTCAAGCAGGAACCGCCAAAAGAATCCAGTTTAACCGCCATGGCTTTGCAACGATTAGACGCACTGGTGACCTTAACTCTAACCGGTACAGGTATGATCCGTCGCGGTGGTGGGGCAACTGGTTATGTGGAGCAAGTCTATCTGGCTCATCTCATACCACAAAGTCAAACAAATGTCAATAGTAATATATACTGGTCTGTCTCCCCGCCCTTAAATCTAGAGGATTTAAGCAAACAGGACTTTTTAGAGTTAGTGGAAGGACTAGAGGCGGAGTTTCAGCGAGAATTTACGGCTATAACCGTTGATACAGCCGAAGATCGGGTGCTATTGGTTGGTTTAATCACCGACGGGATGAGCGATCGCCAGTTCGAGGACGGTTTAAGCGAATTAGAACGTTTAGTTGATACCGCCGGGGGCAAAGTTTTGCAAGTCACCCGACAAAAACGGGATCATCCCCATCCTCAAACAGTGATCGGTTCGGGAAAAGTGGCAGAAATCGCCCTACAGGTGCAAACTTCGGGGGCTAATTTAGTTGTATTCAATCGCGACCTTTCTCCCGCCCAAATTCGCAATCTAGAGAACCAAATCGGGGTGAGAGTCGTTGATCGCACCGAGGTAATCCTGGATATTTTCGCCCAACGGGCCCAATCCCAAGCGGGTAAACTACAGGTAGAATTAGCCCAATTAGAATACACTTTACCCCGTCTTACCGGGCGCGGATTAGCCATGTCGAGATTAGGGGGAGGAATTGGCACTCGCGGACCGGGGGAAACAAAATTAGAAACAGAACGCCGAACTATTCAACGTCGTCTATCCCGTCTCCAGGATGAGGTAGATCAACTGCAAGCTCATCGTTCCCGTTTACGCAAACAACGGCAAAAACAAGATGTAGCCAGTGTGGCGATCGTCGGTTATACCAATGCGGGAAAATCTACTTTAATTAATGCGCTCACCGCTGCCGAAGTTTATACCGCCGATCAACTGTTTGCTACCCTCGATCCCACCACCCGACGCTTAACTATTACCGATCCCCTCACCCAAGTCTCTCGCACCCTTTTACTAACCGATACGGTGGGTTTTATCCACGAATTACCCCCCTCGCTGGTGGATGCTTTTCGGGCAACTTTAGAGGAAGTAACGGAAGCAGAAGCATTACTCCATCTGGTGGATCTGTCCCATCCAGCTTGGGAAAGTCAGATTGCCTCGGTATTAAAAATCCTCTCGGAGATGCCGATTCAAACCGGTCCGATGTTAATGGTGTTTAATAAGTTGGATCAGGTAAAAAGCGAGGATTTGGAAATAGCTAAGGAAAAATATCCCCAAGCTGTTTTTATCTCGGCTATTCGTCGGCTAGGATTGGAAACTTTAAAACAAAAGTTAATCGATTTAATCGCTTAAGTATAGCAGTAAGCTGTCAGTATTCAGGAGACAGGAGTTAGGAGTCAGTATTCTCCGAGTCAGTCCTGATGAAAAAATTTTCACCACCAGAGATGAAAATATTCTGATTGACGAATTTGCGTTATTTCAGCTTCTATTTTCAAGTCAGGAGAGGAGGTGGTCGGCGGTCGGCAGCTTTTTTCTCCCCACTTCATAATTTATAATTCATAATTCATAATTCCTAATTCCTAATTCCCACTGATAACTTAGGAACTATGCAAACAATCTTTCAGCGCATAGGCTACCTGTTGTTGTTCCTCGAAGCTTAAATCGGGGAACATAGGTAAAGATAACACTTTTTCACTGGCCAATTCAGCCACAGGTAAATCGCCTTTTTTATAGCCTAAATACTGATAAACCGGCTGTAAATGCAGAGGAATCGGATAATAAACCATGGATAGGACATCTTTTTCCTGCAAAGCCGCCCGAATTTGGTCACGATTTTCCGTTAGGATTGTGTACTGATTCCAAACGTGCTTACCTCCGGCTAAAGCGGCAGGTAAAGTGATATTAGGCAAGGGTTGCAGTAATTCCCGATAACGTTGGGCAATCTCGATCCGTTGATTATTCCAAAAATCGAGATATTTCAGCTTAATTTGCAAAATAACCGCTTGAATGGCATCTAAGCGGCTATTCACTCCGATTACCTCATGGAGATAACGCTCCTTGCTGCCGTGTTCTTTAATCATGCGAATTTGTGCCGCTAACTCGGGGTTATTGGTGGTAATTGCGCCACCATCGCCACAACCGCCTAAATTTTTGGTGGGAAAGAAGCTAAAACAGCCAATATCGCCGATACTCCCCACTTTCTGCCCATGCCATTCTGCTCCCGTTGCCTGCGCGCAATCCTCAATCACCAATAAATTATGAGAACGAGCGAAATTTACCACCTCAGACATATTGACAGATTGCCCAAAAAGGTGTACTGGGATAATCGCTTTAGTCTGGGGAGTAATCGCTTTTTCCAACAGTGCCACATCGAGGTTAAAAGTATTAATATCGATATCGACAAAAACCGGTACTGCACCGACTAAATTAATCGCTTCGGCGGTGGCAATAAACGAAAAAGTAGAAGTAATTACTTCATCCCCCGCTTGAATACCGAGGGAGCGCAGTGCCAGATAAAGGGCATCGGTCCCTGAATTACAGGCAACACAATCGCTAACACCATGATAGAGGGCGAATTGTCGTTCTAATTCGCTCACAGCTTCGCCACCAATATAGCGCCCAGAACGGAGGATTTCTAAAACGGCATGGTTAGCTTCTTCGCTGATGACTTGGTATTGACGGGATAAATCGACGGGGGGAATTTTACTCACGCGCTTTCACTCAAATTAGAGACTAATCAGGATTTGTCTGCGAAAAGAAGGATTAATTAGTCAAAAATAATTATAAACTTGCTATTTATAGATGAAGTATCCTTGTAATTTGTTTCTTTAATTTTTATGGATGGATTAGTAGAACTAAATTTGGTGGATTTGGGTTGGGCTTTGGGGATGATGGGTATTTGTTTACTCCTCTCCCGTTGGTCAAATTTAGCTCTAGAGGGACAATTATTATTAGCGACCGGTCGATCGATCCTGCAATTATTAGTGGTAGGCTACGTTATCGCCGTTATTTTTTCCCTGGATAATCCTCTAGCTGTGCTGGGGATTTTGGCAGTGATGATGACTATTGCGACTATTGTTGCTAAAAATCGCATTGATAGCCGGGATAAAGGCTTATTACCGCTAGTTTTCGGCTCTTTATTGATTAGTAGCTGTCTAACTTTAGGTTATGCCATCGCTTTAATTATTCAACCAGAACAATGGTACTCACCCCAATACTTAATTCCCTTGACGGGGATGGTGTTAGGCAATGCCATGAATAGTGCCTCTTTAGCCGGGGAAAGATTAAGCAGTGCGATTAAAAGTCACCGTTTAGAAATCGAAACCCATCTTTGTTTGGGGGCAACCCCTCAACAAGCGATCGCAGGTTATCAAAAAGAAGCGATTCGAGCTAGTTTAATCCCCACCCTCAATCAGATGATGGTGGTGGGTTTAGTCAGTTTACCCGGAATGTTCACCGGACAGGTATTGGCAGGAAGTGAACCTTTAAACGCCGCTTCCTACCAGATACTGATCCTGTTTATGATTGCCCTAGCTAACCTAATCACCGCTCAATTGGTGACAGAGGGAATCTATCGGCGCTTTTTTAGTGAGAATTTATCACTTATCAGTTAACAGTTAGTCAGTTATCACTAGCCACTAACCACTAACCACTCCTGACTCCCAATTAACGCCCACTGTTCACTGATTACTGTTTACTGATCACTGATTTAGCCTTTCCACTTGCTGGCGACGACTTCAGCGAGATCAACCACGCGTTGGGAGTAACCCCATTCGTTATCGTACCAAGCGATAACTTTCACCATATCGCCACCCATCACCATCGTTAGACTAGCATCGATGATCGAGGAGGCATCAACACCGCGATAATCAGAGGAAACGAGGGGTAAATCATTATATTCGAGAATTCCTTTCAAAGAATTTTCCGCAGCTTCTTTGAGAACTTCGTTTACCTGTTCCGCGATCGTGCTTTTTTCCACTTGCGCGACTAAATCCACTACAGAAACGTTAGGAGTGGGTACACGCAGGGCGATACCGTTAAGTTTCCCTTTCATTTCGGGGATAACTAAGGCTACAGCTTTGGCAGCACCGGTGGAGGTGGGAACGATGTTAACGGCAGCGGCGCGAGCGCGACGGAGATCCCGGTGACTAGCATCGAGAATGCGTTGATCACCAGTGTAACTGTGGGTGGTGGTCATCGTCCCTTTGATGATGCCGAAGTTTTCGTGAATCACTTTGACGACAGGAGCAAGACAGTTGGTGGTACAACTGGCATTGCTGATGACATTGTATTTATCGTGTTCGTATTCGTGAGCGTTGACACCGACGACATAGGTTCCCACACCCGAACCTTTACCCGGTGCGGTAATGAGGACTTTTTTAGCTCCTGCGACAATATGCTTAGAAGCGCCCTCTTCATCGACGAAAACACCGGTAGCTTCGATCACTAGATCTACACCCCATTCTGCCCAGGGCAGATTGAGGGGATTGCGATCGGAATAACATTTAATGGTTTTACCGTTAACAATTAAAGAATTATCATCGGCATCGATATCAGCGTTAAGTTTGCCTAACATCGAGTCATATTTGAGCAGGTGAGCGTTACTTCGGGGATCGGATGTATCATTGATCCCCACTACCTCCAAGCCACTATCAGTCCGTCCTAACCAACATCTTAGGAAATTACGTCCAATCCGTCCGAAACCATTGATCGCTACTCTAATCACTGCTGCTTGCCCTCTACGTTTTAGTGCAATACATAAAAAAATAATTAATGTTCCCAATCATACCCTAAAGGTTGAACTTTGCGATCCCGATCGAAAATAATTTATTAGCTCACCAATCTTATCGGGTTTAAATGAGCAAATTTAATTTATTAAAGCGATTTAAAGCCAAAATTAGCCTAAATAGGGTTTGCGGCAAAACACCCCGCACCCCACACCCCACACCCTACACCCCACTTCCCACTCCCCAAAAAAAGGAATTGGGAGAAAAAAATTTAATTCTGCGTCAAGGATTTTGCAAGGCAACTGGGCAACATTTTGGAATTCTGCTCAAATGCTCCTATCATGAAGTTGACTTTACTACCGATCGAGTTTAAAACTTATATAATCGTGGGTTTGAGGAGTGAAAACAGTGAAAAAAGTTAATTTTAACGGCCAACCTTTCCATTTCATCGGTATTGGCGGTATTGGGATGTCAGCCCTCGCTTATATCTTAGCCAAGCGCAATTTACCTGTGTCTGGCTCGGATTTACGTCCTACTCATATCACCCAACGTCTACAGGGAGCGGGAGCGCAGATTTTCCACCGTCAAGAGGCAAATAATTTAGCTTTATTTCATTCTCCGGGCCCGCAAAACAGTAGCCAAACAGTTCCGCAAGTAATCTGCTCCACGGCGATTAATGACCATAACAAGGAATATCAAGCGGCCAGAAACTTAGGATACCCAATTTTTCACCGTAGCGACGTTTTAGCGGCTTTAATCGCCGATTACGACAGTATCGCCGTCGCTGGAACCCACGGAAAAACCACCACTAGCAGCCTAATCGGTTACGTTCTCCTGGAAGCGGGATTAGACCCCACGATCATTGTCGGTGGTGAGGTGGACGCTTGGGAAGGTAACGCTCGTCTTGGTCAAGGTCGTTTTTTAGTAGCTGAGGCCGATGAGTCCGATGGTTCCCTAACCAAGCACGCCCCGAAAATCGGCGTAATCACCAATATTGAGCTAGATCACCCCGATCACTACCATAATTTAAGCGAAGTTATCGACACTTTCCATGAATTCGCTAATCAGTGCCAGATTTTAGTCGCTTGTTTAGATTGTGACACGATCGCCGAGCATTTCTGTCCCACGATTAGTTATAGTCTCGATCCCGAAAAAGGTGCCGATTACACCGTCAGCGAGATTATCTATGAACAGGGAATGATGAAAGCTTCCGTCTGGGAAAAAGGTAGTTATTTGGGACAAATGGAAGTGAAAATCCCCGGGCAACATAATATTAGTAATGCTTTGGCAGTGGTTGCTATCGGACGTTATCTCGGTTTAGAATTTGCCGTTATTGCCGATGCGATCGCTACTTTTGCCGGGGCAAAACGCCGTTTTGAACACAAGGGAGAGGCAAACGGCATTACTTTTATCGATGATTATGCCCACCATCCTAGCGAATTGTTGGCTACTTTAGCGGCGGCAAAATTGAAGGTAGAAGGCAAACAGTACCAACGTTCGATCGCTATTTTCCAACCCCATCGCTACAGTCGCACCACTGCCTTTTTAGAGGAATTCGGCTCCGCTTTCAGTTCCGCCGATGTGGTAGTGTTAACGGATATTTATAGTGCTGGGGAAGTGAATATCAATCACGTCACCGGGCAGCAAGTGGCCGAACAGGTGAGAAAACACCATAAAAATGCCTACTATCACCCCGAATTGAGTTCTTTAGGTCAATTCCTGCTAGAAATTCTCCAACCAGGGGATCTAGCTCTGTTCCTCGGCGCTGGCAATCTCAATCAAGTTATCCCGGAAATGCTCTCTCTTTACTGCGAACAATTAGCACTTAGAGTATAGGAGCTAGGGAATGGGGAAATGGGGAAATGGGGAGATAGGGAAATTTCAGCTAAATTCCCCACTACCCCAAAACCCTAAAACCCCAACCCTCAACACCCAACACCCAAAACCCTAAAACCCCAACCCCGAGCTAGGGAATGGGGAAATGGGGAGATAGGGAGATAGGGAAATTTCAGCTAAATTCCCCACTACCCCAAAACCCTAAAACCCCAACCCTCAACACCCAACACCCAAAACCCTAAAACCCCAACCCCCAACCCCCTAAAACCCTATGATTAAAACCTCTGTTTCTCTAGCTGATTTCACTTCCTACCGGGTGGGGGGAAGAGCGCAATGGTATGCCGAACCCATTAATCTAGAGGAATTAAGAGAAGTGTTCGCTTGGTGGCGATCGCAAGATTTGCCCTTGACTGTTTTGGGGGCTGGTTCAAATTTACTAATCAGCGATCGAGGTTTACCCGGACTTGTCCTCAATACTCGCCATCTGCGATCGAGTTGTTTTGATGGCGAAACTGCTACGATTACAGCAGCAGCGGGGGAACCCCTGCCAAAAATAGCTTGGAGAGCGGCAAAACGGGGCTGGAAGGGCTTAGAATGGGCGGTGGGTATCCCGGGTACGGTGGGAGGTGCTGTGGTCATGAATGCGGGCGCACATACCTCCTGTGTGGCGGATCGATTAGTGCGGGCGCTGGTATTAAATCCCGATGGTCAGTTAGAAACTTTAAGCAAAGAAGATTTAAATTATAGTTATCGCAGTTCTTCTCTGCAAGGGGATCAACGTTTAGTTGTCGAAGCCACATTTCAGTTAGAAGCTACCGATAATTGTGAGGAAATAATGGCAATTACTACCCATAATTTACGCCATCGCAAAAGTACCCAACCCTATGATCGTCCTAGTTGTGGTAGTGTTTTCCGCAATCCTAAACCGCAATTTGCCGGGGCTTTAATTGAGGAAATGGGATTAAAAGGTTATCAAATTGGTGGGGCGCAAGTATCAGAATTACACGCTAATTTTATCCTGAATATTGGTTCGGCAAAAGCGTCGGATATTCTGCGTTTAATTCGTCATGTGCAGGAACAAGTGTTCGATCGCTGGTCTTTGTGGTTAGAACCAGAGGTGAAAGTTTTAGGGGAATTTGACGGGATTTAACTATTTTTCTCGATAACGGTGGAACTCAGCCGCGATGGGCTGGAGTGCGACGGCAGATATTTTTATAATCCTCTAGCATGGTGCGTTCCCCAAAAATCTATTGGTGGAGCAGTAGGAGCCACATTAGGGAACGCACCCTACAGCGATGGCGATCATACTATTTTTAATATATCTCGTGGGTGGTGCGTTACATTTAATTAACGCACCCTACGCAATCGGCGATCTGCTATGCAGTGCCTTCGGCATCGCACTGGGGGGTTGAGTCCGTCGGCTGCAAACCCTGGTTAGGCAACTGATAGCCGTTTGACTTTGATATTGCCAATTGTCTGCTCTGCTTGCCATAGATCGTATTGCATTTGCTGATTGAGCCAACTTTCAGGAGATGTATCGAAAGCTTTCCCTAAGCGAATTGCCATTTCGGGGCTAATACCTGCCCTACCATTTAAGATGGCAGATAGGGTTTTTCGACTTACACCCAATGCTTCAGCAGCCTCAGTCACAGTCAGATTCAAAGGTTCGAGACAAAGTTCTTTAAGAACTTCACCAGGATGTGGTGGATTATACATTTTCATCAGTGGTAGTCCTCAAGATCGACATCACAAGCATCAACACCGTCAAAGGTGAAAGTGATCCGCCAGTTTCCAGATACTCTCACCGTCCAGGTTCCTTTACGTTGCCCTGCCAGTTCTTGAAGTACCAATCCGGGCAAGTTCATGTCTTGCGGTGAAGTTGCAGCACTGAGACGAGCCAGAATCAGCCGAATTCGTTTGGCATGATTTGCTTGAATGCCTCGGATGGTTCCCGACTCAAAGAACTGCTCTAGTCCTCGATGCTTGAAACTGACTATCATCCATTAAGTGTAACCCATAACGTTACTGGTTACAACCCAACGATAAAAAAATAACGCCTACTATTTTTAATATATCTCGTGGGTGGTGCGTTACGACGGATTGCTAGTCCTAAGTAAGAGCAGAGATTGTCGCCGTCTAACGCACCCTACTGGACTATTGATTATACGGAAATTTTCCGTATATTACGCCCAAAAGCGTGTTAGCCAGATTAGCCTACTGCTAGTGGAGCGGTAGGAGCCACATTAGGGAACGCACCCCACGGCGATGGCCATCACACTAATTATATACTAGACGGATTTTTTCCATACAACACCCCAAATACGGATTTTCTAGCTCTTCGTTACTTGTTATGGTTCGATAGGGTGGCATAAATAAACTAAATCCTTATCTGGCAAGAGATTTAATTGATTAGTTCGCTCTAGATCAAAAACAATTGACAAAAATCGCCAAACGTTTTTCTCTATAATGGTTCCATCCTTTTTGACACTCTCCGCCCTAAAAGTGCGGAGATTCTTGGGCTGAATCCTGCCTCTACTAGCAAAGCTAATTTTGGTCTTACAGCTTCATGTCTAGTCCGACTACACCTACAAGGCAAGCACTCTTAGGGACTACTCCCCA